>DATAQE010000033.1:0-5417 GCA_036264835.1 Candidatus Elarobacter sp. | reverse complement strand
CGTCGGGTCGCCGAGGTGATAGCCGCGCATGACGATACCCTGAACGTCCGGCAGCACCGCCGAGAGCAGCTCCGCGGCGCGCGCGCCGCGAACCGCGTTCATGCGGGCGGATTTCCGGGACCGCCGAGGCACCCGAGGATGTCGGTGACGCCCCAGTAGTACCCCTGGAACGCCGTGCCGACCACGCCGCCCTTACCCTGCGACGGGTCGCGCTGACTCAAGTCGTTGGCCTTGACCCAGGCGATGAAATCATCGAGCCGCGTCGGATCGTTGGGATCGAAGACCGGATACAGGCTTTCCGCGCCGACGATCAAGTGCTGGACGGCAAAGTTGAATGGTGCCGGATTCGCCTGCACGAGGATGCTGATGTACTTCGCGAAGTCGAAATCGTACGCGGTCGTCAGCAGGACCCAGTTGCCGGGCGGCGCCGCGTCGGGCGGCAGTTCGGTCGCCCAAGCATAGTGCAGGATATGCGAGGACTCGTTCACCGTCTCGTGTTCGGGGACGAAGAGCCGGTTGAAGCGCGCTTCGTGACGCGGCGAAACCTTCGCCTGAAACAACAGCGATAGAAAGCTGGCCATGAATTGTTCACCCCTGTGTCGGCTGCCGAGCCCAGGAATCAGTGCTCGGGCCGCTGGGGATTGGAGACGAGCCAGCCGTTTCCTTCTTCAAGACGGCAAACCAGGGGGGCACCTCCGCGCTGCGTGCGAACCCCGCCGCATGTCGTTCGCCTCAACGCTTTTCGCCACGAGCTCCGTCGAGAAACTGCGCGAGCTGAGCAAGAGCAAGAGGCTGCGCCGCGCGCTGACCGCCAAGGACCTCGTCGCGATCGGCCTCGGCACGATGATCGGCGGCGGCATCTTCACCACGATCGGGACCGGGGTCAAAGGCGCGGGTCCCGCCGTCATCGTCTCGTACCTGCTCGCCGGGCTGACGTCGTTCTTCGCCGCGCTCTGCTACGCCGAGCTCGGCGCCATGGTCCCGGTCGCGGGGAGCGCGTACACCTACGCGTACGCGACGCTCGGGAAGCTGTTCGCGTGGATCATCGGCTTCGCGCTGATCTTCGAGTACGGGATCAGCGCCGCGCCGGTCGCGCAGCAGTTCTCAGCCGCGCTCCAGGACGTGCTCAAGAGCATCGGCATCGTGCTGCCGGGGTGGGCGCAGCAGTCGGCGCTCACGATCCACGGTGCGTGGTGGAACCCCGCGGCGTACGACCTCGTGCACTCGCAGTACGACCTCCTCGGCGCGCTGTTCATCATCGGGCTCTCGGCCCTGCTCTCGGTCGGAATCCGCGAGTCGGCGACGACGAACAACGTCTTCGTCGTGCTGAAGATCTCCGCGCTGATCGTCTTCATCATCGCCGGGATGGCGCTGTTCCACGCGTCGAACCTGCACGACTTCGCGCCGCACGGCTGGGGCGCGATCGCGCCGTTCGGCGGTGCGCTGGAGATCTCGCAGCCGGTCGGGATCATCCCGATCTCGGCGCTCGTGTTCTTCAGCTATATCGGGTTCGACACCGCGACGACCACCGCCGAGGAGACGGTGAACCCGCAGCGCGACGTGCCGCTCGGGGTGATCGGCGCGCTCGTGATCGGCACCGTGCTCTACTGCGCGACGGCGATCGTGCTGGTCGGCGCGCTGCCGTGGGCGCAGGTCCCGGTGAAGGACCCGCTCATCGCCGCATTGGCGCCGCTCCACATGCCGCTGCTGAACTGGGTGATCACGATCGGCGTGCTGGCGGGGACGACGAGCGTCGCGCTGGCCTCGCTGCTCGGCCAGACGCGCATCTTCTACGTGATGGCGCGCGACCGGATGCTCCCCGAGTCGGTCGCGCACGTCAACCCGCGCTTCAAGACGCCGGTGCGCACCACGATGCTGGTCGGCGTCGCAGTCGCGATCCTCACGCTGATCGTCCCGCTCAACCAGCTGCTGAACCTGGTGAACATCGGGACGCTGATCGCATTCACGGTCGTCTGCGCGGGCGTGCTGTACCTGCGGCGGCGGAAGCCCGATATGCCGCGCTCGTTCCGCGTCCCGTTCGTCCCGCTCTTCCCGATCCTCGGGATCGTCTGCGCGATGTTCCTGGCGATCTTCGGGCTCTCGCGCGAGACGTGGATCTGGTTCACGATCGCGCTCGTCGTCGGGCTCGTCTTTTTCTTCTGCTACGGGTATCGCAAGTCGGACCCCGACAAGATCGAGTACGTCGAGGAGCCGCAGGGCCTGGAGATGGCGTAGGCGAGCGGCGTGAGCGGCGCGGGGTACGTGCGGCGCGCGAGGCGCGTCGTCTACGAGAATCCGTGGCTGCGTTTCGAGGCGCACGAGATCGTGCACCCCAACGGCGCGCCGGGCGTGCACGGCGTCGTCGTCACGCCGCGCGCGAGCGCGGTCGTGCTTATCGACGGCAGCGACGTGCTCCTGACGCGGCAGCCGCGCTTCGCGATCGACGCGGTCGTCCTCGAGGTGATCAAAGGCGGCCGCCACGAAGGCGAGGACGGCCTGGCGTGTGCGCAGCGCGAGTCGCGCGAAGAGGCCGGGCTCGCCGCCGCGCGCTGGACGCCGCTCGGCGTCACCTACGAAATCCCGTCGATCATCCAGGAGCCCGTCGAGCTCTACCTCGGCACCGATCTCAGCCCCGCGCCGCTCGCGCCCGAAGCGGTCGAGCGGATCGAGATCGTCCGCATGCCGTTCGCCGACGCGCTCGACGCCTGCGCCGACGGCCGCATCGACGACGCGGTCAGCGCGATCGCGCTGCTTCGCGCGCGCCGGGCATTGGAACCCGAACGCTGACCGCCGCCGCGGTCAGCGAAGGTTGGCGTTGAAGAAGGCGATCGTGCGATCCCAGGCGAGCTTCGCTGCGGCGGCGTCGTAGCGCGGGGTGGTGTCGTTGTTGAAGCCGTGCTCGGCGCCGGGATACGTGTACTCCTGATACCGCACGTGCGCCGCCTTGAGCGCGGTCTCGTACGCGGGCCAGCCGGCGTTGGTGCGCGTGTCGTTGCCGGCGTAGTGGATCAACAGCGGCGCTTTGATCTTCGCGGCGTCTTCCGCGCTCGGCTGCGCGCCGTAGAACGGGACGACCGCTGCGAGGTCGGGGATGCGCGTCGCGAGGAAGTTCGCGATCCCGCCGCCATAACAGAAGCCGACGACGCCGACCTTGCCGTTCCCGTCCGGCAGCGTCTTGAGATACGCGGCGGCGGCGAGGAAATCGTTGCGCGTCTTGTTCTGATCGAGCTTTTGGAAGAGCGCGACCGCCTTGTCTTCGTCGCCGGGATACCCGCCGAGCGGCGAGAGCGCGTCCGGCGCGAACGCGATGAAGTTGTCGAGCGCGAGTCGCCGAGCGATGTCCTCGATGTGCGGGTTCAAGCCGCGGTTCTCGTGCACCACGAGGATCGCCGGTAGCTTTCCCGACGGATTCGCCGGCCGTGCCAGGTAGGCGCGCACCGTTCCGTACCCGTTCGGCGAGGCGTAGTCGACGCGACTGACGCGAATCCGCGGATCGTTCTCCTGCGTTTGCGCGGCCTCGGCATACTTCGGCGAGAGTGCGTTCAGCAGCGTCTCGGCGGTCGCTCCGGCGACCGCGTATTTTGCGGCGAGCCGCAGGAAGTCGCGCCGCTGGATCATCCCGTGGATGTACTCGTCGAACAGCTTCAGGACGTCGGGATGGAAGTCGCGGGCGGTCTTGCGCGTCATGGACCATCTTTCGCGGAGATCACGGACCGCCGCCTTCAGTCCGGCTGCGGCGGGGCCGTTTTGGCATTCCAAAGGTGCTCCGGCTGGTCGAGCGCATGGTTGATCCAGCGCGACCACACGAACAGCGCGTCGGAGAGCCGGTTCACGTAGCGCACGACCTCGGGCGAGATCTCCTCGCCCTGCTCGCGCGCGCCGATCAGCAGCCGCTCCGCACGGCGGCACACCGTGCGCGCCTGATGGAGGAACGCGCCGGGATACGCGCCGCCGGGATGGATGAAGTTCGCCAGCGGCTCGAGGTCGTGCTGCGCGCGGTCGATCGCGCGCTCGAGCGCGGTCGCGTCGTCCGCGGTGATCAGCGGCATCCCTTCCCAGCGGTCTTTCGGGAGCGTCGCGAGATCGCTGCCGAGGTTGAAGAGCGCGTCCTGCGTCCACGCCAGCCACGCGTCCAGGTCGCGCGCGACCGTTTGCGCGCGGTGGAGATCCTGCACGGGGCGCGTGCGCATCACGTCGGTCAGCGCGGTGCGCGCGAGGCCGATCACCGACGAGAGCTCGTCGATCGTCCCGTACGCCTCGATGCGCAGCGCGTTCTTCTTGACGCGCTGTCCGCCGACGAGCCCGGTCGTCCCGTCGTCGCCGGTGCGCGTGTAGATGCGGGTCAGCTTCGGCATGGCTCGACCGCCTTCGTAGAGGACGGCCGCCGACCTGCGCGAACCCGGGCCGATTGGCCATGGAACGACGTCTGGAACGGATCCCGCCGAAGAGCAACGATCTCTCCGAGTGGTATCAAGCGGTGTGCTATCAAGCCGAGCTCGTCTCGCAGGCGCCGGTGCGCGGGTGCCTGGTGCTGCGGCCGTTCGGCTTCGGGCTCTGGGAACGGCTCCAGAACGCGCTCGACGTGCGCTTCAAGGAGACCGGCCACGAGAACGCTTATTTCCCGCTGCTCATCCCCGAGTCGCTGCTGACGCGAGAGGCCGAGCACGTCGAGGGCTTCGCGCCCGAGGTCGCGTGGGTCACCGAGGGCGGCAACGAAAAGCTCACCGAGCGGCTCGCGATCCGGCCGACCTCCGAAGTGATCATCGGCGTGATGTACGCGGAGTGGATCCAGTCGTACCGCGACCTTCCGGTCCTCATCAACCAATGGGTCAACGTGATGCGCTGGGAGAAGCGCACGCGCCCGTTCCTGCGCACCGCGGAGTTCCTGTGGCAGGAAGGCCACACCGCGCACGCCACGCGCGAAGAAGCGGCCGAAGAGGTCGCGCGGATGCTGGAGATCTACCGCGAGGTCGCGGAAGACGTCTGCGCCGTCCCGGTCTACAAGGGCGAGAAATCCGCGTCCGAACGCTTCGCCGGCGCGGACCACACGTACTCGATCGAGGCGCTGATGCCGGACGGGCGCGCGCTGCAGTCGGCGACCTCGCACGAGCTCGGGCAGAACTTCTCGCGCGCGTACGACATCACGTTCGCCGCCGAGGACCAGACGCAGCAGTACTGCTGGACGACCTCCTGGGGGATGTCGTGGCGGATGCTCGGCGGGCTCATCATGACGCACGGCGACGACCGCGGGCTGCGCATCCCGCCGCGGATGGCGGCGACCGAGGTCGTGATCGTGCCGATCCCGCGCGGCGACACGACGCGGCTCGACGCGGCCGCGCGCGATCTGTACGAGCGCTGCCGGGCCGCCGGGCTGCGCGTGAAGCTCGACGACAAGCCGGGGCAGTCGCCGGGCTACA
>DATAQE010000177.1:0-4380 GCA_036264835.1 Candidatus Elarobacter sp. | reverse complement strand
CCGGCCGAGGAACGGCAGCAGGATCTTCCCGTGCAGCTGCGCGCGCAGCGGGCGCCAGTCGACGTCGAAGTAGTCGGCGTAGTGCGACTCCTCGCCCCAAGTGAGCAGGTCGTGCCACCACGCGTTGTCGTCGCCGCCGACGCCCATGTGGTTCGGGACGAAGTCGAGGATGTGGCTCATGCCGTGCGCGTGCAGCGTGTCGACGAAGCGGCGGTAGTCCTCCGGCGTGCCGATCTCCGGGTTCAGCTCGCCGTGGTCGACGATGTCGTAGCCGTGCGTCGAGCCTGCCCGCGCTTTGAGATACGGCGAGGCGTAGACGTGCGTGATCCCGAGCGAGGACAGATACGGGATCAGCTCCGTCGCGTCGCCGAACGTGAACCCGGCGTGGAACTGCAGCCGGTACGTCGTCCGCGGCGTCACGGTTCGAGGAACCACGCGACGCTCCAAGGTCCGAGCGTTCCGTCGCCGGGCTCCGCCGCGTCGAAGCGGTAGATCACCTCACCGCCGGCCGCGGGAGAGATGCGCGCCGGCTGTTCGCCGAGGTTCGTGACGAGCGTCAGCCGCGTGCCGTCCCCGAAGCGCCATCGCACGCGAAACGCCGTGCCGCCGAGCATCTCGTAGCCGTCGCCGTGGACGCCGCTCGCGAGATGCGGCACGATGATGCGCGCGCGGATCGCGAGCAGGTGTTCGTGCAGGCGCAGCATCTCCGCGTGCCACGGGTACGTGCGCTCGTTCCAGCGCAGCGTCGAGGCGCGCATCGTCTCGGCGGCTTGCGGGTCCGGGATGCGCTCGCGCGTCGCCGGATCGGCGAACGCGGGCCACGCGGCGAACTCCTTGCGGCGGCCTTCGGTCACCGCGGCCGCGAGCTCGGCGCCGAAGTCGGCGAAGAACAGGAACGGCGTCGAGGCCGCCCACTCCTCACCCATGAACAGCAGCGGTATCTGCGGCGCGAGCAGCACGATCGCGGTCGCCGCGCGCACCGCGTCCGCCGGTGCGAGCGCGGTGATCCGCTCGCCGTACGCGCGGTTCCCGATCTGGTCGTGGTTCTGCAGGAAGCCGACGAACGCGGTCGAGGGGAGCGAGGCGCTCGGCTCGCCGCGCGGCGCGCCCCCGCGGTGCGCCGACGGCTCGCCTTGATACGCGAAGCCTTCCGCGAGCGCGCGTGCGAGGTGGCGCGCCGGCTCGTGCGCGTAGTCGCGGTAGTAGCCGTCGGTCTCGCCCGTCGCGAGGACGTGCAGCGCGTGGTGCTCGTCGTCGTTCCACTGCGCGTCGTACGCCGAGAGCAGGCGCGCCTGGTTGGCGTCGTTCTCGAGGACGAGGTGGACGTGGCGGCCGGGCTCCACGCCGGCGCGCACGCGCGCGGCGAGCTCGTCGAGGAACGGGCGCGGCGAGTCGTCGCGGATCTCGTGCACCGCGTCGAAGCGCAGCCCGTCGAAGCGGTACTCGTTCAGCCAGTACAGCGCGTTCTGCACGAAGAATTCGCGCACCGTCTGCGCGCCCTCGCCGTCGACGTTGATCGCCGAGCCCCACGGCGTGTGGTGGCGGTCGGTGAAGACGTCGGCCGCGTACACGTTCAGGTAGTTGCCCTCCGGGCCGAAGTGGTTGTAGACGACGTCGAGGAAAACGCACAGCCCGCGCGCGTGCGCCGCGTCGACGAACGCCTTGAGCTCGTCGGGCGTCCCGTACGCGCATTGCGGCGCGAACGGGAGTGCGCCGTCGTAGCCCCAGTTGCGCGTCCCGGCCGGCTGCGCGAGCGGCATCAGCTCGACCGCCGTCACGCCGAGCCGCACCAGGTCGTCGAGCCGCTCCGCCGCGCTCGCGTACGTCCCGCCTTCGGTGAACGTCCCGACGTGCAGCTCGTACAGCACCATCTCGTGCCACGGCCGCCCGCGCCACGCCGTCTCGCGCCAGCCGTACCCGCGCGGATCGATCACCATGCTCGGCGCATGCACGCCGTGCGGCTGAAAGCGCGAGGCCGGATCGGGGACGCGCAGATCGAGCCCGCGAAACGCGAACGCATACCGCGCACCCGCGTCAACGCCGGGCACGACGCGCTCGAACCACCCGCCGGCATGTCGCTCCAGCGCGTATTCCACGCCGTCGACGACCACGGATGCCGGTTCGCGCGATGGCGCCCACAGCCGAAACGCTACGCCGTCATCGCGCAGCTCCGCGCCGAACGGCATCGCGTGCGCGTGTTTCATCGGACTTCGGCTTGCAGCGCGTCGACCGCGTCCCCGAGCGCGCCGGGGCGGCGGGCGAGCGCGTCGCGCACGTCGCGGACCGCGGTGCGAACCCGGAAGAAACGGATCAGCGCGTCGCGCTGCGCGGGATCGGAGGGCAGCGTCGCGAGGTCGCTCGCGCTCGCGGCGTAACGCTCGATGAACGCCTCCAGCGTGCGCGCGGTCAGCTCGCGCATCGCGGTGCTGCGCTCGCCGTGGTCGGCGGTCGGGTCGTGCGCGCTGGCGAGGATCGCCGCGCGGGTCACCGCGTCGAACGAGCGCGCCAGCGAGGCGACGTCCTTGAGCGGCGACGAACGGTCCGCGACCGTCTCGCCGAAGCCCACGAACGACGGCACGCCGTCTTCCAGCAGCACGCGCCGCAGCGTGAGCCGGCCGTGCGCGCGCGACGATGCCGCATCGATCCGCTCGGGGAGCGCGTCGAGCGCGTCTTCGACGAGATCGCGCACCGCGACGACGCCTTCGACGCCCGCGTTCACCAGCGCGTCGAGATCCTCGTGCGCCGACCCGCGCCACGCCTCGAGATCGGCCGGCGTGATCGGCTGCGTCCCGAACGTCGGATCGCTCCCCGGCGTCCCGAGCGCGCGGTGCAGCGCGGCGAGCGCGTCCGCGACGTTGTGCGCGGTGCGGATCATCCGCTCGTCGGCGGCGCCGGTGCGCAGCAGCTCGCGCAGCGCGGCCTCGAGATCGGTCGGGTGCGGGATGAAGCTCTGCGAGGTCGCCGCGACCCACGTCACGCCCTCGTCGTCGGTGATCAGCGCCGTGCCGAGCAGCAGCGGCGCCTGCTCGAAGCCGCGCTCGCGCAGATGGCGCATGAACACGACGGCGCTGTTCTGCACGCGCGGCATCTGGCGGTGCATCGTCAGCAGCCGAATGTCGTCGAGGACCCAGCGCTGCGCGCCGGAGGCCGAGCCGAGCCGCTGCGAGCTCGCCGGCTCCGCAACCGGAGGGCCTTCCCACGCGAACGCCATCCGGCCGCCGTCGCGCAGCTCGATCCCGGCGCGCATCGCGCGCTCGATCAGCGGCGCGGTCGACGCGTCGGCCGCCGCGTCGACGATCCAGCCTTCGCGCGGGCCGCTGCGCGCGCGCGCGATCGCGTCCTCGCGCACCGGGACGTCCCACACGAAGCGCATGGGCAGCGAGATCCGCCGCAGCCCGTCGGCGATCACGACGAACGCGAGCGCGTCGTCGATCCCCTTCGCGACGAACGCGTCGCGCACGCGACCGTGCTCCGACGCGCCGAGCGCGCGCGGCACCACGTCGGCGTCGATCACGGCGCGCGCCCACCGGTCCAGCGCGAGGCCCGCGCGCGGGACGACGACCGTCGGCAGCTCCGGCAGCCCGCCGGCGCGGATCGGCGCCGCCGCGCCGCGCGGATCGCGCACCAGCGAGAACCAGAAGAAGCCGTACGGCGCCAGCGTGATCGCGTACGGCGTCGTCGTGACCGGCGGGAACGCCGTCGAGCCGAGCATCTCGAACGGCACGCGCCCGGCGAACCCGGCGAGGTCGAGCTGCACCGCCTGCGCGGTGTGCGCGAGGTTGGCGACGACGAGGATCGTCTCGTTCTCGTACTCGCGCAGATACGCCAGCACGCGGCGGTTCGACGGATAGAGCAGTGTCAGCGTCCCGCGCCCGAACGCGCGCGTCGCCTTCCGCACGGCGATGGTGCGGCGCATCCAGTTCAGCAGCGAGCTCGTGTTGCGCTGCTGCGTCTCGACGTTCACCGCTTCGTAGCCGTAGGTCGGGTCCATCACGACCGGCGCGTAGAGCCGCACCGGCTCGGCGCTCGAGAACCCGCCGTTGCGGTCGGGCGACCACTGCATCGGCGTGCGCACGCCATCGCGGTCCTTGAGGAACAGGTTGTCGCCCATCCCGATCTCGTCGCCGTAGTAGATCACCGGCGTCCCCGGCATCGACATCAGCAGCCCGTTCATCAGCTCGATGCGGCGGCGGTCGTTCTCGAGCAGCGGCGCGAGCCGGCGGCGGATCCCGACGTTGATTCGCATCTTCGGCTCGATCGCGTAGACCTCGTGCATCCGCGCACGCTCGCGCTCGCTGACCATCTCCAGCGTCAGCTCGTCGTGGTTGCGCAGGAACACCGCCCACTGGCAGCCGTCCGGGATCGGCGGCGTCTGGCGCA
>DATAQE010000128.1:0-22991 GCA_036264835.1 Candidatus Elarobacter sp. | reverse complement strand
TCACGCTCGAGAAGCCGCTGCTCTACGACTTCAGCGTCCGCGTCGAGGAGCCCGATCTGGTGATCCCGCACGCGCGGTTGCGGGAACGGGCGTTCGCGCTGGTCCCGCTGGCGGCGATCGACCCGCGCTACGCCGCGCTGCGCGACGCGCTGCCGCCCGGAGAGCGCGCCGGGGTCGTCGAACTCGGGCCGCAATGAGACGCCTGGCCGCCGCGTCGTTCGCCGTCGCGCTCGCCGCCCTGCCCGCCGCCGCGCGCGCCGACCTCTTCTCGTCGGTCTCGTACGGCGTGAAGGTGAGCACGATCGGCCACGGCATCACGCTCGAGAAGCCACTGCTCTACGACTTCAGCGTGCGCGTCGAGACCGGCACGATGAGCGTCTCGCAGCAGCTCTCGTACGACGGCATCCCGTACCGCTCGACGAATCACTACAACAACGTCGCGGTGATCGGCGACTTCCGCCCGTACGGCGGCCGCTACCGCATCAGCGGCGGCCTGCTCTTCGGCACGGACCACATCGACAACGTCGCGCGCCCCGAGACCGCCGCGATCCGCGTCGGCAACGGCTTGTACCCGGTCTCCGGAACCGGCACGGTGAGCGGACGCGTCAGCTACGACCGCCCGTCGCTCTACGCCGGCGTCGGCACGGGAACCGGCCTCATCAAAGGCCTCGCACTCACCGTCGACGCGGGCGCACTGGTCCGCAACGGAACCGCCACCGCAAACGCAACCGGCCCGCTCGCGAACGACCCCGCCTTCCGCGCGGACCTCAACCGCTTCCGCAACGAACAACGCGTGCACAGCATCGTGCCGGTGATCAGCGTCGGCCTCGTCTACCGCCCGTAGCACTTCGCGAGTCCCACTCCGCACGCATAGTATTCATCGCAAAGCATCGAACATCTGATCGATCTCTGATATAATCAGAGACGGAACGGCACTTGAATTCGCCGCTCCGAAAAAACTGAAGCGGCCCGATCAGTGCGATCAACACTGACCGAGCCCGTCACCCGATGGAGTTAACATCGAATGACACCCCGCACGTTCGACGCACCGGCGTCGGCCACCCGGCGCGTCTCGTTCCGTCCGGACCGCGCCGCCCGCATCGACCGAGCCGCATGGCTCCTCGAGCGTCTCATCCGCCGCGAACCGCTGCACTACGCGGCCTACGAACGCCGCTTCGGCCGCTCGACGTCGTCCTTCGAGAACGACCTTGCGACGGTACGCGCCGCCCGCATCTATCGCGGCTACACGGTACTCGGCTCATGAAAAACGTCGTACCGTTCAAACAGCCGGAGATCGTCCAGCAACACGGCATCGACTGGACGAGAGCCCCGTCCACGAAAGCCGAACGCGCCCTCCGCGAAGCCTACCTCACCTACGAAACGTCGTGCGGCCCGGAAGGCCTCGTCTCCGTGCTCCTATTAGCCACGGTGACTCGCCGCCAAGGCGCCGTCTCCCAAGACCTCCAAGACGCAGCCGACTTCGCGGAAATCCTTTTGGCGATGAAGCTCGGAAAGCATCGGTCCGATGCACTGAGCATCGCGAACGCATCCGTAACCGACACCGGTCCACTATGGAAACATTGAGCAGGCGTATATCCATTCCGGCCATCCGTTGTGCAAGTCGCCGTTGGAGCTCTTGACGGGGTCACGCAATCCTCGTACCATCTACTCAATCGCTCCGCTAGGGGCGAGCCATCATGCCTCAACGAGGGAGCCGCAAGGTTCCCTCGTCCGTTTTAGGTAGGAGATTTCGGGTGAAGAAAACCGCCGTTCTCATCGATGCCGGATTCCTTCGTGGCTTTCTTCCGCGGAACGTCGGTTTTGCCGACTTAGCCCGGATCATCGAAGGATTCGCGCTGGCCTGCGTCTCGCCTGACCATGGCGAGGAAATACATCGCGTACTCTATTACGACTGCCCGCCGTACGACGGTCCCGGCCACAACAAGCGGCATCCGATCGAGCCAACCAGAACGCCGAATAGCCCAGGGCAGCGGAATTTCTGGAACTCGGTGCTTCATACGTTGAAGGGCAAGCCGTACTTCGCGGTTCGGCTGGGCGAGCTGTCCTTCGACGGCTGGACACTCACTGAGCGTGCACTCTCCGACGTATTGTCATGCCGACGAGCCCCGGTTGCCGACGATTTCGCGCCCGTCCTACGCCAGAAGGGCGTTGACCTTCGCATCGGCATCGATGTCGCGTTCATGGCAAAAGACAAGCTGGTCGACCGAATCGTCGTCGTTTCGGGGGATGCGGATATGATTCCAGCGATGAAGGCCGCTCGGCGAGAAGGCGTCCAGGTCGTACTCGCAACGCTCGGCCATCGGGTCAAGGCATCGCTCAAGGAGCACGCCGACCTTTACCGGGACGTGGATGTCCCGGCGGTAATCGCGAACCTGTATCCCGACGGGTTGCCGGTGCGCCCGAGCCGCAACTGAAGCCGCGGCATGGCCGAGCAGCAATATACATACCTCGTCATGCGACCTCACCGGTGGCGGAGGCAGCTCTCGTTCAACGGACGCCGCCTCACCGTCGGTCATTTCTTGGGCCGCATGCGGGCAGAGGACTGGACCCCGGAAGAAGCGGCGGCAGACTTCGATCTGCCCGTCGAGGCCGCGTACGAGGCAGTCCAATACGGCGAACGCCACGCCTCCCTAATCGCGTCCGAAGATGCCGAAGACGCGCGAGCAGCCCGGAACGCAGCTCGCGTCGGCGCTACCGTAGACTAAATCGATCGCTCGGCCGCGGCCTTGATCGCTCGGTTGCGCTTTTCCAAGAAGCTCGTCATGTAGCGCCGGAGAACGAGAACGTCGACGAGTTTGCCGAGGATGCCGAACGGCGACTCGAAGGCGAAGACGTCCGTCATCACGGTCCGGTCGCCGCGCGCGTGAAACAGATGGTCGTGTCTGAAGCTCTTGAACGCGCCCACGACCATCACGTCGGTAAACGAGTGAGCGCGGTCGAACGCGACAATCTCTGACGTCAACGTTTGCCGGCTGCCGAAATGTCTTGCGCTCCAGGTCACGGTCTCGCCGAGCTCGATCAACCCGCTCGTGCGGCCGGCGATCGCACGTTCGCCGCTGTACTCGGCGGACGCCATGTGCAGATCGATGCTTCCGGGCGAGATCAAAGCAGCGCTCGATCGGCGCGACAATCTCGGTGGAGAGCTCGATCCGTGTCATGCCGCTTCGTCCGCTGAAAACGAAGGGTCCGCATCGCTACGGACCCTCGTCGATCTGGTCAGGCAGACAGGATTTGAACCTGCGACGTCCAGTCCCCAGACCGTCCGGGTGCTATCGATCGAACGAGAATCCGACCGTGCAAGGGTTTTTGTTCCCCCAGGGTCCGCGGGATTCCGCCGTTCTCCGCGCTATCTGTTGTAAACATCTGTTGTAGATGGGCGGGTGCGGAAGTGGACCGAGAGGCTTGGTCGGCTCGCCCAGGAACTACGGCCTATGCGTTGGTCCTTGCCCTTACTCCGCAATGCTCTTCGGCAGTTCGCCGACGCCGCCTCGGCGCTTTACGGCGAAGCGATGCGACGCACGCCGCTCCCCGGTGACGCTCTTGGGGCCTTTCACGCAGCGAAAGCAGTTCAGGATGCGACATACCTCTTACCGGAGTGGCACGGCGTTCTGGCAGTAATCGAGGCCGATGAACAGTTATCGTCGCAGGTCGGGAAGTTCGTCGGTACTATAGTCGGCGGGCGAGTAATTTCCGCACGCGAGTTGGGCAACGATTTCGTCACGCAAGTGATGTACGCTCACCTTGGAGAGAACGAGGGCTTCAGGATAACGGACGCCGTATTCGATAAAATTTACCAGCCGATCGATGCGTTCCTCGGAAGCGAAGACATCGTTTATGACATTTTCGTTGTCCTTATGGGCTTAAAGTGTCAGAGCCCCAAAATTGTTCTCGACGACGGCGTTTCCATCGAATTACTTGGCAATGAAGATATTCGCCTAACGGAAATGCGGTTTTCACTGCTCAGTGTTGCTCGCGACCAAGTCGAACGGGGCATCGGCGAAGTGCAATTGCCCGAACACTACCGCTACGCATTTCGGAAAACTCTGTCACTTCCAAAGGTTAGTGAAATTCCAAGCAGTTCCGTGGCCGCCACAATTTATAATAAAGTGGACGCGGACCGGCGAACTTGCCTGCGCGCCATCGCGGCTGCTACGTACTGCAAAATTCATTCATGGCGAACACAAATGGTAGAACGGAGTTGGCGGAGCCGCATGCTTTCATGGACGTTTCGAGAGCCGCTCCTCCTAGCAAGATATGAAGTTCCTGGCGCAACGTTGTCGCTTGCCGATGAGGCAACCGTGCTCAGGGCTTGGCGACACCTCACGTTTCCCAAGTCAAATAATGCCGCAGTGGAGATCGTGCTAGACCGACTCGCTGGACTTGGAAGTCGTGCGACCGATGAAGACCAGTTAATCGATGTAATGATCGCGTGCGAAGCCTTCTTTACTCCGGGTAAGAATCCTGAGATCCGATTCCGGCTAGCGATGAATGCCGCAATTCTTGCACCTATGACGATGGGGGCGTGGACGCAGGCGTTCGTGTTTGAGTTTATGCAGAAGGCGTATGACCTCCGCAGCGACATCGTTCACGGCGAGGCTTCGAGAAAACCGATCCGGGTTCGTGAACAGAGTTACGATCTTCGAACGACGACCTATTACGTTGCAGAAATTGTGCGTAGAGCCGTCAAGTACCAAATGGATCGTGTCGAGCCTGGCGGCAAGTTGTTGCTCGACTGGAACTCGACCCTCTACTTCGGAGCATAAACCTACGGTCGCGACCGCGCGGCTCACCCAAACTTAGCAGTCAGACAAGGCATCGAATCACAATGGCAAACTCGAAACCAACTCATCCGACTCGATGGAGCGAGGCCGCCGACCTGTTCGACCGCGCAGCGTCGGCCGACTGAGGGCCGGACCCTATCTGTTGTAATGATCTGTTGCAGTCGGAAAACGAAAAGGGCTCGCATCGTGCGAACCCTTGTCGTTATTGGTCGGGCAGACAGGATTTGAACCTGCGACCCCCAGTCCCCCAGACTGATGCGCTACCAAGCTGCGCCACTGCCCGACGGGTCGGAGGGAGGTATTAAGCCGTCGTCTGTGGTTCCCCCTCTCCACGTGAAGGCTACCCTGTATGCCGACGGCGGATCCCGCGGCAACCCCGGTCCGGCCGCCTCGGGCGCCGTGCTGTTCGGCCCCGACGGCGAGGTCCTCGAGGAGATCGGCACCTTCCTCGGCGTCACCACCAACAACGTCGCCGAGTGGACCGCGCTCCTCGAAGGGCTCAAGGCGGCGCTCGCGCGCGGGATCGACGACCTCGACGTCCGCATGGACTCCGAGCTCGTCGTCAAGCAGCTCTCCGGCGCCTACCGCGTCAAGCACCCGGGGCTGATCCCCCTGCACGCCGAGGCGAAAGCGCTGCTCCGCAAGTTCGCGCGAACCGACGTGCGCCACGTCCGGCGCAAGGACAACGCCGCCGCCGACGCGGTCGTGAACCAGGTCCTCGACGCGCACCGTGACACTTCGCCGGCCGCCGGCGGGTAACAGACAGGGATGCGCCGCTTCCCCACCACGCTCGTCATCGTGGTTCTCGCGATCATCGGGGTCGTGGGCGGCTGGCGGCTGTTCTCCGGCAACGAGACCCAGCGCTACCAGGCGGTCCGCGAGATTCGCAACCAGCGCTCGGAGCTGCACTTCGGCGAGACGATCGCGCACGACAAAGGCCCGATCGCGCGCGAGACCTGGCGGCTCGACAACGTGAACGGGAAGTCGGTCGCCTCGTACACCGCGCAGAACCGCGCCGGCTCGCGGATCGCGAAGTTCACCGAGCCGATCGAAGGCTACGACGTCACGTTCACCTTCGAGAAGCTCGTGCAAGACGGCCTCTGGAAGCTGCACACGCGTCCGCTGCGCGGCAACACGAACGACGTCTACACCGTCACCGTCGCGCAGGTCGCCGGCGACCGCAGCGGCTCGCACAAGTTCACCTTCTCCGATCCGCACTATCTCGCGACGACGGCCGGGCGCCAGTACGAGATCCATCTGGACAAGAACAAGCCCGTCCCCGATCTGCTCACGCTGCAGTCGACCTCGACGGCCGATCCGCGCTATCAGAAGATCGTCGACGACTTCGCCGGGTTCGGTCCGCCGCGGTTCAAGAAGACGGTCGCGGCAGCGCGGCAAAAACTGCTCAAGTCGTGATCGCGGCCCGCGTCCTCGCGGCGCTCGTGCTGCTCGCGGCCGGTTTCTTCGGGCTCTACGAGCTCGTCGAGACGCCGCGCACCGGCGTGTTCCAGCCCGTCTACACGCACGGCAGCGGTCACCGCGTCGCGCTGACCTTCGACGACGGGCCGACGCGCGGCGTCACCGACCGTCTCCTCGACGTTCTCGAGCGCGAGCGCGTCCCCGCCACGTTCTTCGTCGTCGGCACCGCCGCGCGCCGCGAGCCCGCGCTGCTGCGCCGCATGGCCGCGGACGGCGACGAGATCGAGAACCACTCGGAGACGCACCCGCATCTCAACACGATCGTCTCCGACCGCGCGCTCGACGCGCAGATCGCGGGTCCCGACGCGGCGATCGCCGCGGCGACCGGTCTGCACACGCATTGGCTGCGCCCGCCGTTCGGCGCGCGCGACGCCGCGGTGATCGAGGCGGCCGATCGCAACGGGAAACGCGTCGTGCTGTGGAGCGCGATGCTCGACGAAACCTCGCCGAACGCCGCGCCCGACGTGCTCGCCGAACGGCTGCTGCGCCAGGTCGGCGACGGCGCGATCGTCGTGCTGCACGACGGCGACCAAGGCCGCGGCGACGGCGGTCGCGCGTACGAAGCACGCCTCGCACCGCGGATCATCGCGGCGCTGCGCGCGCGCGGTTATCGTTTCGTGACGCTGGACCGGCTGCTGCTCGGCTCGTGACCGCTCAGGCGGTCGCGGCCGCGCTCTCGTGCCGCTGCGTGAAGATGCGGACCGCGCCCGCGCGCGCTTCCTCGTTCCCGAGCGACATGAGGACCCGCGCGTAGTCGCGGGCGGCGTCGTCCTGGCCGAGCTTCGCGTGCAGCTCGGTGAGCCGCGTGAGCGCTTCGACGTACGCCGCATGCAGCTCGGCCGCGAGCGGCTCGAAGCACGCTTCGGCAGCCTCGGCGGCCAGCAGACGATCGCCGTAGAGACGGTGTGCGCGCGCGTAATGGCGCGTCGCCTGCTCGTGCGCGCCGCGCGCCTCCTCGAGCCGCGCGGACTCCACTTGATCGAGGAACCGCCGCACGTCGACCGACGCGTGCGACCAGTTCAGGCGCACCTCGCCGACCGTCTCGAAGTACGACTCCGGATCGGTCTGCGGCGCGGCGTCCGCGAGCGCGCGGCGGATGCGGCTGAGCGTCGTGCGCAGCCCTTGCGCCGCGACGGCGTGCTGCACGTCGTGCCAGAACGCGGCGAGCAGCTGGTCGCGGCTCGCGCGCCCCTGCGGCGCCGTCGCGATGTACGCGAAGACGTGCTGGTCGCGGCGGCGCAGAAACTTCACCGGCCGTCCGCCGATCTCGCAGCGGAACGCGCCGAATGCGGAGACCAGCATCGTCTCGGGGCCGGGCGCGCTCTCCGGCACGGCCGCCGGCGTGGAGCGGAGCCGCGCGAAGACGGAGAACGGCTGCAGCCCGCCGCGCGAGCGCGTGATCGGAAGCCCGAGCCGTTCGAGCCGCTCGAGCTCCGGCTGCGCGCCGCGCCATTCGGCGTTCAGCACCAGGCGGAACGCGTCGGCGAGCGCCGGCTCGGCGGCGAACTCTTGATCGACGTACTCGTGCAGGATGTGCTCGTTGCGCTGCCGCCAGTGCGTGAACGCGTCGTGCAGCGTGCGGTCGGACTCGGCGGCGTCGCGGATCAGCCACTGTGCCGCGAGCGGCCAGCCGTCGGTGTCGTACAGCAGCTGGCCGGCGTCGTCGGCGTCGTGCGGCACGCCCATCGAGTTCGCGAGCGCGGCGATCTCGGCCGCGTCGAACGCGAGCAGCTGCGGGTCGCAGGCGGTCGCGAGCCCTTGCGCGAGCAGCGTGTGGGCGTTCATCCGCTGGCGCGAGCGGCCGGCGAGGACCAGCCGCGGCAACGGCGCGCCGTCGGCGATCTCCTCGAACAGCGCGGCGCGCGCCGCCTCGTCGGCACGGTCGAAGTCGTCGAGGACGATCTCCTCGAACTCGCTCCCGCCGGCGATGATCTCGTGCAGCGTCTCGGCGCTCGCGCCGGCGGGGACGCGCGCGTAGCCGGCCGCACCGCCGCGGCTGTCGACGTAGTGCTGGACCGCGATCGTCTTCCCGCAGCCGAGCGGCGCGCAGACGACCCGGACGGGCGCGCTCATCGTCTTCTCGAACCATTGGGCGATCGCACGGCGGCGGATCCGGTCGGATCGCACGCGCTGTGTTCTACGGTAGTACGGCTTCACAAGTCAAGCTTTCTCTGGGGCGGCCGGCGTCGAGGGGACGACGCGACCGCGAGAACTCGGTTCTCCCCGCCCAGGAGCGACTCTTTACCTATCGGCCCCGGGCGGCGGTGACTTGAGGCCTCCCGGGGAGGGCGCTACAATGCGGCCATGTGCCGCAGCATCCGCACGCTGTTCAACTTCGAGCCGCCTGCGAGCGACGACGAGATCCGCGCCGCGGCGGTGCAGTTCGTGCGCAAACTCTCCGGCTTCACGAAGCCCTCGCAGGCGAACGCCCCGGCGTTCGAGCGCGCCGTCGACGAGGTCGCGGCATCGGCGCGCACGCTGATCGACTCGCTGGTGACGCAGGCGGCGCCGCACGACCGCGAGCAGTGGGCGGCGCGCGCGAAAGCGCGCTCGGCGCAGCGCTACGCGCGGCGGTCCGCGTAGCGCCGGCGCGCGCTCAGTTCAGGATCTCGATCGACTCTTCGGAGCGGTCGGGGCCGTGGCGGATCACGCGCAAGCGGTGCGAGACGACGCGCTCGCGCGGCTCGATCGCGTCGAGCAGCCGAACCTTGATCGCGCGCAGGACGTCGTCGGCCGACCCGCCGAGCTCGAGGACCGGGGGCGACTCGCAGACCGCGATCGCCGAGCCGTTCCGCTCGCGCAGCGTCACCGTCGCGACGATGGCGCCGTGGCCGTGGTGCGAGGTTCGCATCTCGGCGTGGCGGGGGTGCTTGCAGCGGCAGTAGCGCCGCTGGCTCGCGGTCGCTGGGAAGGCGCCGAGGAACGCGGCGCAGCCGTTCCGGTCGTGTAAGCCGGACGGATGCCCGCAGTCGCAGATCTCGTCGCAGGCGCGAAACAGCATCGGTGACGAGGATCATACGCCTCGGCGCCCGGCCGAGTCGGTGCGGTATCGGACCGTGCCGAACGTCCGAAACCGGGCATTCTCCGAGCGGGCAGGCCGTTAGTCCCCCCTACACCGGGGGGATATCGACTAGGACCGTCTTTCGGCGCCGACAGGATGTCGCTCGGCCGCCGCGTCTTCAGCGTCTTCAAGGATGAAGCAATGCCGAACACCGTCTCCCGCTCGAAAACGTTCGCCGTTCACGCGTTCCTCGCGGTGCTCGCGGCCGGCGTGATCGCGGGCTGCTCCGCGGGCGGATCGTCGGTCACGCCCGGCGGGTCGCACGGCCGGTCGAGCTCCAACATCTCGCGCGCGCTCCCGGCGACCTCGCCGACTCCTGCGCCGGCCGAGCTTCAGCAGTGCACCGACGGCACCAACAGCGACGCCGGCTGCCAGGTCAAGAGGAATCCGAACTACGCGGCTTCCGGTGCGCCGTCGAGCGGGCTGACCCCCTCGCAGCTGCGCAGCGCGTACGGGCTGCCGGGGTACTCCGGCGGGGGCGTGCCGAGCGGACCGACGGTCGCGATCGTCGCGGCGTTCGAGGCGAAGCACGCCGAGAGCGACCTCGGCACCTATCGCTCCCAGTTCGGGCTCCCGCCGTGCACCTCGAACAACGGGTGCTTCACGAAGGTCATGATGACCGGCTCGAAGATCGCGCCCGGACAGGCGAAGAAGGACGGGATCGCGCCGGATGCCGCGACCTGGGCCGACGAGATCGACCTCGACCTCGCCATGGCCTCGGCCGCGTGCCCGAACTGCAAGCTGCTGCTCGTCGAAGCCGGCGGCCAGGATCTCGACACGCTGGCGGCGGCCGAGAACCTCGCGGCCTCGTACAATCCGGCGGCGATCGGCAACAGCTGGGGCGTCGTCGAGGGCGGCGGCAACGCGGCCAACATCGATCCCGACGCGCAGGCGGCGTTCAACCACCCCGGCATCGCGATCACGGCCAGCTCCGGCGATCTCGGGCAGGTCCAGTTCCCGGCGTCCTCGCCCTACGTCACCGCGGTCGGCGGCACGACCCTCAAACAAGACGCGACGACGGCGCGCGGTTGGAGCGAGACGGTGTGGGCGAGCTCGGGCTACGGCTGCAGCATCGTCTTCCCGGCCCCGGCCTGGCAGACGTCGGCGCCGTGCTCGTCGGGGCGCTCGACGCCCGACGTCTCGATGATCGCCGACTACAACCCGGGCGTCGCGGTCTACAACGCCTCGGAGGGCGGCTGGGTGGTCCTCGGCGGGACGAGCGTCGGCGCACCGTTCGTCGCCGGTCTGTACGCCGCGGCGAACGACTACGGCGCCGGGACGTTCGGCGCGCCGAGCCTCTACGCCGGCCTCGGCCGGCTCAACGCGATCTCCGGGTCGGCGGGCTTCACCAACGGCAGTCCGAACGGGCTGGCCGGGTTCTGAGCGGACCGACCGGATGCGGCGCGGTGCGGCGGAGGCGAAGACGCGGGCGTTCCCGCGCGATCGCCTCTACGCGCGCCTCGACGCCGCGCTGCGCGCGCCGATCGTGCTGGTCGTCGCGGACGAGGGTCTCGGGAAGAGCACGCTGATCCGCGACTATCTCGCGCTCCGCGGGATCGCGCACCTGCGGTTCGCCGCCGAGCCCGAGCATGCCGCACCCGGCGAGCTCCTCCGCGGGCTCGCCGCCGCGTTTGGTCCGGTCAGCCCCGCGATGGCGCGATCGGTCGGACCGGCGGCCGCGAAGCTCGAGCAAACCGACGGCGAGGCCGCGGCGCTCGGCTGGGCGCGCGAGCATCTCGCGAACGTCTCGGCGACGGTCGTCCTCGACGAGCTGCACCACCTCGCCGGGGAGCCGCGCTGCGTCTCGTTCCTGCGCGCGCTGATCGAGGCGACGGTCCCGCGCATCCGCTGGATCGTCGCGCTGCGCGATGCGTCGGCGCTCCCCGTCCCGGTGTGGATGGCGTCCGGGCAGTGCGATCTTCCGATCGAGTCCGACGAGCTGCGCGTGCAGCCCGACGAGATCGGCGCCGCGTTCGCGCGCGCCGGGATTGCGCTGCGCGAGGGCGAGGCGCGCTCGCTCTTCGAGCGCACCGCCGGCTGGCCGCTCGGGCTCGCCG
This sequence comes from Candidatus Elarobacter sp., assembly GCA_036264835.1. Classification (GTDB taxonomy): domain Bacteria; phylum Vulcanimicrobiota; class Vulcanimicrobiia; order Vulcanimicrobiales; family Vulcanimicrobiaceae; genus Vulcanimicrobium. Next base: position 11,592 of record DATAQE010000128.1, on the reverse strand, counting down.
TCGCGCTCGCGACCGGACGCGTCGATGCGCCGCTGACGCGCGACGACGTCTACGAAGGGCTCGTCGACGCCGCGTTCCGCCGCCTCGCCGAGGACCAGCGCGACCGCGTCTTCGAGACCGCCGCGATCGGGCGGTTCGACGAGACGATCCTCGCCGCGCTCGAGTGCGACGCCGAGCTCGCAGCGGTGCTCGCCGAATCCGAGCTCGTGCACGCCGCCGACGACGGCGGGTACGCGTACTACGAACCCTGCCGCAGCCGCATCGCGCTGCGGCTCGAACGGCTCGCCGAGCGCCGGCGCAGCGCGGTCCTCGACCGCGCCGCGGGCGCGCTCGAACGCACGGGCCGCTGGCGTGAGGCGATCGCGCTGCGCGTGCGCGCCGGCGACGAGGACCGTGTCGCGGCCGCGCTCGACCGGCGCGGCTTCACGGCGCTCGACCACGGCGAAGTCGCGGCGGTCGGCGCGGCGCTCGCGGCGCTCGGCGACCGCGCGCTCACCGCGCATCCGCTCGCGCTGGCGCTGAAGGCGGCGCTCGCGTCGCTCGACGAGAGCTTCGACGTGAGCGAAGCGTGGTTCCAGATGGCCGTCGAGCGCGCGCACGATCACGAGCGGCGCGAGATCGTGATCCGCTACGGGATGGACCTCGTGCGGCGCGGCCGCCACGATGCGATCGAGCTGCTCGAAGCCGAGGCGGCGCGCGAGGAGACGCGCGGCAGCGCCGACGCCGACGCGGCGCTGTGGGCGCTGCTCGGGACGGCGTACGTCGAGGCGCACCGCCCCGCGAGCGCGCGCGAGGCCGCGCACCGCGCGATCGTGCGGCTGCCCGGCGTCGGCGACGACGCGCTGCGCGCGCGCGTGCTGCACCAAGCCTCGTACGTCGCGCTCAACGAAGGCGACTACGCGATGGCGAAGTCGCTCGCGGAGCGCGCGCTCGCGCGCGCCGAGGAGCAGTTCCTCTACGATCTCGCCGCGCGCGCGCTCAGCGTGCTCTTCAACGTCGCGATGCTGCACGACGACGACGTCGAGGCGGCGCGCGGCGCGCTACTGCGGCTCGAGGAGGCGGGCCGCAAAGCGGGCAACGCGGGGCTGCGCCTCTACGCGATCCTCAACGCGTACGCGATCGAGGTCGACGCCGGCGACGTCGTCGCGCTGGAGCGCTTGAACGCGCAACTCGGCGAGATGCAGGTGCTGCTCACGCCGATGGTCAGCGAAGGATTGCTCCCGGCGCAGGCGCTGCGCGCGGCGTGGGACGGCCGGTTCGAGCACGCCTACGATCTGCTCGCGCCCGGCGCGGAGAAGCTGTTCGACGACGACCGCACCGCGTATCGCTGGGCCGAGGTCGCGGTGTACGGCGCGGCCGCCGGCAAGGACGAGGCCGCGCGCGCCGCGATCGCGCACAGCCGCGAGAGCCTGCGGAAGCTGGCCGACGATCAGCCGCTGAGCGTGCGCACGATGGCGTATCTCGCGCTCGCGGAGACGCTGCTCGCCGACGACGAAGCAGCCGCGGCGTCGATCGCGCAGGCGCGCGAGGCCGCGACGCACACGCACGGCCGCATCCGCTCGCTGGTCGAGACGGTCGCCGCGTTCTACTTCTGCCGCGCGCGCGGCCACGACGCGGTGCTGTGGCTCGGCGAGATGTTCGACGAGCTGGAGCACTGCGAGCTCGGCGGCGTCGCGCGCTTCATCGGCCGTTTGCCGCTGACCGCGCTCGAACGGCGCGCGCGGCGGCGCACCGCGGTACTGCACGGAGGTGCGCGATGAGCGCGCTGCCGCTCTCGGGCCGCACGCCGGCGGAGCGCCTCGCCGCCACGGTGAACGGGCGCGCGCCGGCGATCGTGAAGAGCGCGCTCGACCGGCTCGCCGCGCACGATCGCACCGTCGCGGCGAAGATCGTCGCCGCGCGTCTCGTCGAGCGCTGCGCCGCGTCGGCCGCCGCCGGCGACTGGAGCGTCCTCACCTCGTTCGTCGAGAGCGCGTGCGACCGGTACGCCGCGATCTTCACGCCGGACGCGCTGTTCGGCGCGGCGCTGGAAGGGGTTGCGTCGACGTTGCGCGAGTCCGCGGATCGCGCGACCTGGCTCGGGTTCCAGCGCGCGCGCCGCGACGTCGAAGCCGCGCTGACGCGGCCGCGCGCGGCCGCGCGCTCATCGTCGCCGGCGCACGAAGCGATCGACGAGATCGACGTGGTCCTCGACGATCTGCTCACCCAGCTCCACCAGAGCGACGCGCTCACCGCCGAGCACTCGCGCGCGGTCGCGTCGTGGTGCGGGCGGCTCGCGAAACGCCTCGGCTCCTCGAAGGACGCGATCGTCCACCTGACCCGCGCGGGCTTGATCCACGACATCGGCAAGGTGACGACGCCGGCGGAGATCCTCGGCGCGCCGCGCCGCCTCGACGACGACGAGATGAGCGTGATGCGGCGCCACGCCGAGGCCGGCGCGTACATCGTCCACGAGGTCCCGCTGATCCGCCATCTGACGCCCGCGGTGCGCAGCCATCACGAGCGCTTCGACGGCACCGGTTACCCCGATCGCCTGCGGTTCGAGGGGATCCCGCAGGTCGCGCGGGTGGTGGCCGTCGCCGACGCGTTCAACGCGATGATCGGGCGGCGGCCCTATCGCCCGCCGCTCGCCCCCTCGGTCGCGCTCGAGCGCTTGATCGAAGGCCGCGGCGCGCAGTTCGATCCCGAGGTCGTCGACGCGATGATCGACGTGGTCACGCTCCGCGCCTGAGACCTTCCTGGGGGCGCTTCGGAGAAAGCTCCCAGCGTCCGCCGTCACAATGAGGGCATGCAGACGGCGCAGCGCGTGGTGGTGATCGACGACGAGAGCAGCATCCGCGAGATGCTGGACGTGGGCTTGCGCCAGGCCGGGTTCGACGTGCGAACCGCCGTGGACGGGCCCGACGGCCTGACCGCGATCCGGGACTGGACCCCGGACTGCGTCGTGCTCGACATCATGATGCCGAAGATCGACGGGCTCTCGCTGATCCCGCTGCTCCGCCGCCTGACCGAAGTCCCGATCATCATGCTGACCGCGCGGGGCGACGTGCGCGACCGCATCGACGGTCTGAAAGCCGGCGCCGACGACTATCTGCCGAAACCGTTCGAGCTCGACGAGCTGACCGCGCGCATCCAGACCGCGCTGCGCCGCCCGATGCTGCGCCAAGTCCACCACCTGCGCGTCGCCGATCTCGAGATCGACCTCGACGCGCGCTCGGTGCGCCGCGGCGACCGCTGGATCGATCTCTCGACGCGCGAGTTCGATCTGCTGGCGACGCTCGCGCGCCGCCCGAAGCGCGTCTTCACGCGCGAGGAGCTGCTCGACCTCGTCTGGGGCCCCGACCGCGACGTCTCCGCCGCGACCGTCGAGACGTACATCTCGTACCTGCGCGCGAAGATCGACGTCCTGCCCGCGCCGCGCTTGATCCACACCGTGCGCGGCGTCGGCTACGTGCTGCGCGAGCCGCAACCGGAATAAGCGCGCCTCGCCGATGTCCCTGCGCGCGCGGCTGACGCTCTCGTACGCGATCTTCGCCGCGACGCTGCTCACGCTCGTCGCCGGCGCGATGGTGTTCTTCGTGCTGTACCTCAGCACGCGGCCGATCGCGGATGCGCTCGACCTGACGACGAAGCGCGCGCAGGCGATCGCGTACGGCCGGCCGGGGACGCCGGCGAGCCGCGTGCTGCAGGACGAGCGCGCGCTGCCGGTCCCGAACGGCGTGATCGTGCGGGTGAACGAGCACCGCCGCGAGCGCGGCCCGGGCGGGCCGCCGCCCGAGGGTCCGGGGCACACGTTCGGTCCGCTCGACGTCGGCTGGGTCTTCGGGCTGCACCCGCACGTCGTCACGGTCGGGAAAGAGGCGACGGTCTTCATCGCGCCCGATCTGCGGCAGCTGCGCGCGATGACGCAGACCGCGGCGGCGTCGTTCGCGATCGCGTTCGCGGTGACGCTGATCGCGTCGTGGCTGATCGGGCGCTGGATCACCACGCAGGCGGTCCGGCCGCTGAGCGCGCTCGCCGCGGAGCTGCGGCGCTTCGCGTCCGGCGACTTCACGCCGCGCGCGGTGAACGCGTCGGAGCACGGCGACGTCGGCGAGCTCGTCGAAGCGTACAACGGTGCGGCCGCGCAGGTCGCGGCGGCGTTTCAGGAGCGCGCGCGCGTCGAGGAGCACATGCGCCGTTTCCTCGGCGAGGCCGGTCACGAGATGCGCACGCCGCTCACCGTGATCAGCGGCTATCTCGACGTGCTCGAGCGCGGCGGGATCGACAACGCCGAGGTGCGCGCGCTCGCGCTGCCGACGATGCGCACGGAGACGCGCCGCCTGCGCGCGCTCGTCGAGCGCTTGATGACGCTCGCGCGGCTCGAAGGCGACGACCGCCGCGAGACCGAGGTCGTCGACGTCGTGTCGAGCGCGCGCGACGCGATCCACGAGGTGAAGGCCGCGCGCGGCGGGACGGTCCGCTTGCGCGCCGAGGGCGATCACGTCGTCGTCGCGGAGCCCGCCGAAGTGTACGAGGCGATCGTGAACCTCGTCGACAACGCGGTGAAATACGGCGCCGGGAATCCGGTCGACGTCGCGATCGAGAGCGATGCGAACGGCGGGACCGTGGTGCGCGTGAGCGACCGCGGGCCGGGGATCGCCGAGGCCGATCGCGGGCGGCTGTTCGAGCGGTTCTTCCGCGGCGAGGCCTCGAACGGGATCGAAGGTTCGGGGCTCGGCCTCGCGATCGTCGCGCGCGCCGCGGAGCGCTCGCACGGAACCGTCGGGCTCGAGTCGAGCGGCCCCGGCGGCACGACGTTCCGGCTCACGTTTCCTCCGTACCGCGCGCCCGAGCGCGCGCGTTCCGCGATCGTCCTGGGCTGAGCGCGGAACCGCCGAATTTTCTTCGAAAACGGCCGGAAAACGGCCGGAAACGCCGCCCGTCCGGCGTATACTGCGGGCAACGCGGCTCGACCGAGAGCCGAACCCGCACAACGAAAGGAACCCATGACCAAGAACGAGCTGGCGAGAGAGCTCGCCGATGACTTCGAGCTTCCGCGCCGTCAGGTCGTCGAGATCGTCGAGGCGATGCTCGACCGCATCACCGAGGTCCTGAAGTCGGGCGACCGGGTGCAGCTCACGCCGTTCGGGCAGTTCAAGATCCGCGATCGTGCGGCGCGCGTCGCGCGCAACCCGCAGACCGGCGAACCGGTGAACGTCCCCGCGAAGCGCGTGCTGAAGTTCATCGCGGGCCGCAGCCTCAAGGAGGCGGTCGGGACGGCGAAGCCGGGCCGCGGCGGCGCGAAGAAGGGCGGCGCGAAGAAAGCCGCCGGCGCGAAGAAGGCCGGCGGGTCGAAGGCCGCCGGCGCGCGGAAAGCGGCGGGTCCGGCGGTCGGCCGCAAAGCCGCGGGCGCGAAGAAGGCCGGCGGCGCGAAGAAAGCCGGCGGCGCGAAGAAAGCCGGCGGGGCGAAGAAGCGCGGCCGGTAGGCCGCGCACACGCGCGCTCGGCGCCTACGCATAGACGCGGCCGCCGAGCGCGACGAACCCGTCCGGATGGCGCCCGCGCGGATCGTGGTGCGTCCAGTGCACGATCGGCGGCTGCCCGCGGTCGTGGACCAGCTCGCCCTGCACGGTGACGCGGTCCCCGGGCCGTGCCGGGACGCGCGGCGCCAGCGAGACGTTGTCGACCACGCGAAAGCGCGAGCCGTCGTCGGCGCGCACGTCGAACCGCTCGTGCGTGCGGTGCGTGCGGCGCGAGGTGAAGAAGGACGGCGGCGTCGTGACCGTCCCGGTGTAGCGGACTTGCATTCGTATCCCTCCGCCCGCACGTTCACGCGCCGGATCGCGCGCGGCAAGGGGGCGCGCGCGGGTCGCGGGGCATACTACGTCCACCGATGAAGACGCTGCACGCGGAGCGCCTCACCCTGATCCCGGTCGACGCGCGGAACGCGCGCGAGCTGTGGGAGGTGCTCAACGGGCCCGACCTGCGCAAGTACCAGGACATCCCGCGCGTGCGCGCCGAGGAGTTCGAGCGCCAGGTGCGCGCGCGCCCGCGCGTCCTCAAGCCCGGCGCGACCGGGCGTTTCGAGTGGCTGGTGAAAGCCGGCGAGCCGCGCGCGGCGGTCGGCTGGATCTCGCTGCGCGTCAACGACCGCACGCCGCGCGTCGGAGAGGTCGGCTACAGCCTCGTGTCCTCGGCGCGCGGACACGGGTACGCGAGCCGCGCGCTCGGCGCGGTGATCGACGAGTCGTTCGTCGCGGCCGAGCTCGAGGAGATCCAGGCCTGCATCGTCCCCGACAACGTCGCCTCGCGCGCGGTCCTCGACCGCACCGGCTTTCGCGAGGAGCGCGTGCTGCGCAGCGGCGCGGTGATCCGCGGCCGCCACGTCGACGTGCTGCTCTTCAGCCTGACGCGCGCGAGCTGGGACCGCGCGGGCCGCGCAGCGCTCGGCTCGCGGAGCAGGGTCTGACCTGCCGCCGGCTCTGAAAGCACGTGGAGCGGTTGCCGCTCGTCCTTGAACTGGACGACTTCGCGGATGCTCATCGTTGGCGATGGAACCTCACGCAGGACGGATCGCTGATAGCGCACCATGACGTCGCGCTCGTCGAACGCTCGCGCGAGTATAAAAGCCTCGTTGATCTCCCGGGTTTTCTGCGCTACTACGCCGCTCCCGACGATCCCGAAACGGACGCGCACCGCCTGATGGCCGAGAGCGGCGACTGGATCGCGCGTGACGTTCTCGGCGCCGTTGCATCGGCGATTGCCGCCAGGGCTCCGGTGCTGGTTCTCGTCCTAATGCCACCGGAAGCCGCGGATCTCTTGTCGCTTCCCCTCGAAATCGCTCGGGTCGACGGCCGGACGCTGCGCGACCGAGCAGTCCAGTTCGTCTTCGATCTGCGGGCCACGGATCGTCCCGCAGCCGGTTCGCCGCGTGCCGGCGCGCTGCGGGTGCTCGCGGTCTTCAGCCTACCGCCGACCTCCAGCGCGCTCAATTTGCGGCGTGAGCGGCAAGAACTGCGCGCGCTCGTTAACGGGCTGAGCGAACAAAGTCGTGATGGCAAACGCCGTGCCGTGGATCTTCGCATCCTGCAATACGGTGCTACGCGCGAGAGCTTGGGCGCGGCGCTCGAAGAGCCCGAGGGATGGGAGGTCGTCCATTTTTCCGGACATGGCGTTCCTGGGCGGCTCATACTCGAACGGGCTGACGGTAGCGCGGACTTCGTGACCGCCGCCGATGCGGTCTCGCTTTTGAAGCGCGCACGGCATTCGATCAAGCTGGTCACGATATCGGCCTGTCTATCGGCGGCCGGTGATATCGACGTGGCTCGCGGGCGGCTCGGTCTATCGCGGCTCACACGCCCCCAACCGCCGGTGCCGACCGCTCGCATGACTCCGTCGCTCGCACAGGCCATCCTGCATGAGTTTCGGTGTCCGGTCATCGCCATGCGTTTCGCGGTCACCGACGAATCGGCCATTGCGTTTGCCGCCGCGCTCTACCGGCTCCTCTTCGCGAAAGGGCTCCCGCTCGACCGAGCATTCGCGGCTTCGGCCGGTGCGGCTGCGCGATGCGCGCCGCAGGATCCGCTGTCCGGCAATGCAGCGACGCTATTAGGTCGGGCGGCCATTGGGATGCGGCTCGTACCGCCTCGAACGGAAACACAGGCATCAGTTCGGCTGCCGTGGTTCCCCGGCGAGGCCGAATACCTTGTAGGACGCGTCGCCGCGATGACACGAGCGAGCGCTGTTCTCTCCCGCGGCAGCCGGAAGACGAGCGTGATCCTGCACGGAATGGCGGGTTGCGGCAAGACCAGTTGCGCGGTGGAGATCGCCCATCATTTTGCCTCGCTCCAACGCTTCACCGGCTTCGTGTGGTACTCTGTTCCGGTACCACGCGGCGGTGTTGTGGTGCCCGCACAGAACTTCATCGCCGCGTTTCACCTCCAGCTCGGCGACATTCTGCCGCCGTTGCCGCTGGAAGGTCTTGTGCCCGAGATGGCCGAGTGGATGGAGATCCTTCGTGCTCTCGCGAACGCGCTCGTGGAGACGCCGGCCCTGGTAGTAGTCGACAACCTCGATGCAGTGCTCAACGAAGCGGGAGAATACGTCGACGAGGCTTGGCGTTCGATCGGGACCATGCTCGCCGGAATTCGAGGAGCGTCGCGGCTGATCATCACCAGCCGGGTCATCCCGAAGATCGTGGGCGAGCTCGTGGAGACGATTGCAATCCATTCGCTCACACTCGACGAAGCGTTGCTGCTGGCCGGCGAGCTACCGAATCTGCGGGGGTTACTCCGTGGTTCACCGGCAGACGCCGCGCTCTTGCGGCGGGCGTTGCGGCTTGTTCAAGGTCATCCAAAGCTGATGGAGCTGGTCGATTCCGTTGCGGCAGACCGGACGCTGCTGGCAGACAAGCTGATGTGCTTAGAGCGAGAGCACGCCGACCCGCGATTGGACGTCTTCTTTGAGACGGGGAAATCGTTGCTGGACGGTAGAGAGTTCCTTCGCGAGGTCCAGGACTGGGCGGTCGCGGCGCTCGCGCTCTTGCATCACCGCGCTCAACGCCTTTTTCGCTTGCTGTGCATTCTCGAAGAACCGGATCGCACCGCGGCTGTGATCCGCGTAGCATCCAAATACGAACGACAAGATGACGGTGAAGCCGATGATATTCTCGATGACCTGAGCGCGATCGCGCGCTGCGGTCTTGCGGAGGTCAGAGGCGTCCCCAGTCCGGATGAGTTCGAGGTCTTCATCCACCCTGCGATCGCGGAGGCGGGGCTCGCCGAAACCGATGCCTCGATGCGCGATGGGGTGACCCGCTGGATGGCCGCATTCTGGGCGATGGTATCCAATCTCTCATTCCAAAATCTCGGACGCACCACGGGCGGCGGGACGCTCACACGGAATGCAGGGATCGCGGCATTCCCCTACTTGGAGCGTCTCGGCGATTGGGAGAGCGCCGCGTGGCTGCTGCAACGCGTCCTCGCGGCCGACGATTCTCTCGGTTTGGCTCGCGCGGTGCAGCCATTGCTACGCATCATCGTGCAACACAGCGATGCGGCTCCGTGGGCACCCGTCGCGATCGGTACGCTATCGACGGTGCTCGCACGAACCGGGGCCGTCGAGGACGGCGCCGCACTCCTGCGTGACGTCGTCGATCGTGCGCTCGCGTGCGGTGACGCCGCGACGGCAGTAACGGCGTTGCTGCAGCTCTTCACGGTGCTCCTCCGAGCCGGGAGATTCGCCGACGCACGAGCAGTGCTCCAGCAAGCGCGAGCGTATGCTCCGCCGAGCGACGAAGACACGTGGGATCGGATCGCGCTCGATGCTTTTCAGCTTCAACTCGAAGCCTTTTCCAGGGACGACCACACCGCTACCTTAAACGAAGTCGACGCGTTGGTCGATCGCATGGAGGCCACCGACCCGGGGTCCACCGTTCATTCGCTGATGTCGTGGAATATCCGGGAAGCGGTCTTGAGTGCCGGTTTGTCGATCGCGCTTGCGGCGGACGATGCTGCTCGTGCGCTGAATTTCAGCCGTCACCTCGCGGAAAGCATGCGCCGCCGCGGTGCTCCAGATGAGGACCGTGTTCGCGTGATGCTTGGTGAAGCGCTCGCTTGCACGCGACTGGGCCACTTCGAGGAAGCCGCCGTATTGCTCGTTGAGTGCCGGACGTTGGCGGAGGCGGAAAACAACATACCGCTACTGATCGAGATCGCCTCGGCGCTCGGCGATCTCGAGTTCGAGCGTGGCGCCCCTCGCGATGCATTGGCGTTTTGGCGCAGCGCGCTTCGCTGGGAATACACGGAGGCCGACGTGCAACACCTGCTGCGTCGGCACTACCGCATCTCGCGCGAAATGGGGCTTGCCGGTGAAGATCGGACCACGGCCGTAGCGCATGCGATGGCCGGCGCGCTGATCGCCACTGTCTCCGGGACCGATCTGGGACCGCTCGAGACGCTGCTTGCCGTGTTTTTCCGCCACGTCGGTTCAGGCGGGCTCGGCGTCGTGTGGCCCGATGACTTCGATCGCTTGTGTGCGGCGCTCGACGGCGAAGTAGGACCGCGGTTTCGAGAGGTCGTTACCGCATTCGAGCCGAGTGCGACGACGGTGAACGAGACGCTGCGAGCCGTGACCGAGCGGATTCGTCGAATCGTGCTTTAGCGTTCAGCTGCCTTGACGCTGGTGCGCGCGGGGCCGAGCCAGCGGTTGAGCCAGTCGAGCATCTCGGCGACCGTCGTCTCGACGCTCTCGCGCCCGACGTATCCGTGCGCTTCGTACGGGAGCATCACGAGCCGCGCCGTCCCGCCGTTCCCCTGGATCGCCGCGTAGAGCCGTTCCGACTGGATCGGGAACGTCCCGGTGTTGTCGTCCGCCATCCCGTGGATCAGCAGCAGCGGGTCCTTGATCGCGTTCGCGTACGTGAACGGCGACATCTTGGTGTAGAGGTCCGTCGCCTCCCAGTAGCTGCGCTTCTCGTTCTGGAACCCGAACGGCGTGAGCGTGCGGTTGTAGGCGCCGCTGCGCGCGATCCCGGCCTTGAAGAGCCGCGTGTGCGCGAGCAGGTTCGCGGTCATGAACGCGCCGTACGAGTGGCCGCCGACGGCGATGCGGTCGGGATCGGCGACGCCGATGCGCACCGCTTCGTCGACCGCGGCCTTCGCGTCCATGGTGAGCTGGTCGACGTAGGTGTCGTTCACCGTCGCGGGGTTGCCGACGATCGGCATAGCGGCGTTGTCGAGCACCGCGTATCCGGCCAGCGCCAGGAACAGCGGCGACGGTCCGGTGACCTGCACGAACGTTTGCGTGGTGTTCGTGTTCTGCGAGGCCGTGCCGCGGTCGAGATACTCCAGCGGGTACGCCCACACGAACGCCGGCAGCCGCGTGCCTTCGTGCCAGCCCGGCGGCGTGTAGAGCGTGAACGACAAATCGATTCCGTCCGCGCGCTTGTACGTCACGACGCGCCGGCCGATGCCGCGCAGCTGCGGTGCGGGATCGGCGAACGACGTCAGCGCGCGCAACGCGCCGCTCGCACGCGTGCGCACGAACACGTTGGGCGGATCGGCCGGTGACTGGCGCTGCGTGAGGAGCTGCGCGGCGTCGGGATCGAGCGGCAGCAGCGGCGTTTCGAGCGGCGTCAGCTCCGAGCGGAAGAGGCGCACCGTTTCGAGCGTGCGGACGTCGAACCGGTCGAGGAACGGACGCCTTCCGCTCGCGCCGGCGCCCGCGCCGCGCAGCCAGATCGCGTCGCCGGCGCGCGCGATCACGGTCTGCCCGTCACGCGACGTCGTCGACACCGGTGTTCCCGGATCGCCGTACGCGTCGCCGTCGCGCAGCGTCGAGATCGTCTGCGGCGCGGCGCCGGGCGTGCGCGCGTCGACGAGCGCGGTCGTGCGCATGCGCGTCGCGCGGTCGTACGTGCGCACCAGCGCGCGCTCGTCCGCGTCGAGCCAGCTCACGCCGAATACGCGCGCGCCGGTCCGCGCCAGCTCCGCCGGAGGACCGGTGAAGGGTGCCGTCAGCAGCGCTATGCGGTCGCGTGCCGGACCCGGGTTGCGCGGATCGCCGCCGTCGAGCGCTTCAACCCACGCGAGCGTCGCGGGCGACGACGGC
>DATAQE010000062.1:0-48826 GCA_036264835.1 Candidatus Elarobacter sp. | reverse complement strand
CGCGCTCGTCGGCGTCGACGCGTGCCGCTTCGGCGAGGCGCGTCGCCTCTTCGATCGTGAACGCGAGGCGGTCGGCGTCGAGGATCGCGCCGAGCCCGAGCGAGACGAGCCGCGTCGCGTCGACCACGTCGCGCGAGCGGGTCGCGTAGACGAACGTCACGTTGTCCGGAGCTTCGTAGACGAAGCGGCGCAGCGCGGCACGGACCGGCTCGGGAGCACGGTCCACCTCGTCGACCAGCACCTCGCAGCGGCCCACGTCCTCGAAGGCCGAGTGGAGCGCGTCGTCGCTCGCCGGATGGGCGAAGCCGAAGGCGCGGGCGATCCGGCTGCGGAGATCCTCGATGCTCGTGTCGACGTCGAGGGTCAGGTAGCCGGCACGGTGGCGCGGCGCCGTCGCGTAGGTGACCAGGGCGGTCGTCTTGCCCGAGCCCGTCGGGGCGGCGACCAAACGCAAAGGAACGTCGGCATGGTCACCCAGCCAAGCGACGATCCGTTCTCGCCGAATCGTGTCGGGAGCAAGCTTCGGGAGCTTGGCCCGCGACGTGACTTCGTGCACGAGTCCCTCCGGGTATTAGGTCTTTGGGCCTAAACAATACCCGGGATGTGAGCCGCCTAACAAGAGATCGAGCAAAGATTTTGCGCAGGCCCTCAGTGACCCGCCAGGCGGAGCGGGCGGACGACCGTCTCCAAACCGACGCCTCGCTGCATCGTGACGCGGATCGTGTACGAGCCGGGCGCCGTCGGCGCGGTCAGCGCGACGCTGCGCTCCCCGCGGTGCAGGTCCGCACCGGCCATCTCGACGTCGTCCCGGTCGCGGACGATCTGGACCCGCGCGCCGTCGGCGAACGGGATCTCGACCACGAACGGGTCGCCGGGCTTCACCGGGTTCGGGCGGATCGCGAAGGTGTCGCCGCCGCCGACGTCCACGACGGTCGCGTTCGAGCCGGTCTGCGATCCGTCCGAGGTGCGGTTCGGGTGCTGGTTCCCCGGGTTTCCGGACGCGTTCGGCCCCGGCGAGCTCTGCGCGACCGGCACCGGGCTCGGCGTCGGGACGACCGCGGCGGGGATCGGGATGCGGGTCTCCTGGCCGCCGCCGGCGCCTTCGGCGGTCGCGACGAGCGCGTAGGGCTCGCGCGGGCCGGCGGGCGGGGCCGGGATCTCGGTGACGCCCCTCCCCGAGCCGGTCGTCGTCGAGAAGTAGGTCGCGCCGGTGCGGTCCAGGATCGCGAGGCGGACGTCGCGGGCCTGGGCGGCGTAGCGGACGGTGAGCGGGGCGTTCGCGCGCGGCGGGTCGATCGCGATGCTTTCGATCCGCGGCGGTGGGGTCGCGACGATCCGGATCGCGGGCGGCGGGGTCGCCCGGCCGTACGCCGCGTCGCGCACGTCGCTGCCGAACGAGTTCGCGATCGCGACCCGCAGGCTCGCGGCGTCGCCGCGGCCGAGCTCGAGCTGGCCGGACGGCGAGGGGAGCGGGCCGTGCGCGACGACGTCGCCCTTCGCGTCGCGCAGCTCGTACGAGGGCTTCCCGCTCCCGGAGGTCGCCCAGCGCGCGACGAGCCGGCCGTCGGGGGTCGCGAGGAGCGCCGCGTCGACGACCCGCGGACGCTCGGTGCCGACGACGACCAGAACCGCGCCGGCGAGCAGCCCCGCGATGCCGAGCGCGCCGATCGGGACGAGCCAGCGGCGGCGCGGGCGGCCGCCGCTCGGCGGCGGCGCCTCGACGATCAGATGCACGCCCTCGCCGCGGACCTCGGCGGCGATCCGCTCGTACGCGAGCCGCGCGTCGAGCGTGAAGCCGGTCCGGATCGCCGCGTGCGGCTCGATCTCGACCGCGAGCGCGGCGATCGGGCGGCCTTCGTCGACGCGCACCGCCGTCACGGTCACCGCGAGGACACCCGGCGTCCCGTTCGTCACGCGCAGCTCGTAGCGCGCGCCGTTCGCGTCGAGGCCGGCGGGGACGAGCTCGCACGCGACCGCGCCCGAGGGCGTCGCGAGGAGACCGCGCCCGCCGCGCGACAACGCGTCCGGGATGCCGAGAGCGCTGTTGCCCCTTTTGGCGATCACGTTCGTGGACGTGCTCGGCTTCACGATCTTGATACCGATCCTGCCCTTCTACGCCGAACATTTCGGCGCATCGCCGACGACCGTAGGCGCGATCTACGCCACGCTCGCCGTGTGCTCGCTTCTGTCTTCACCGTTCTGGGGCCGCCTCAGCGATCGCATCGGGCGTAAAGGTGTGTTGATCGCCGCGCAGGTCGCGGGCCTGCTCGGGTTCTCGCTCCTCGCAGCCGGGACGAGCCTGTGGACGATCTTCGTCGCGCGCGCTATCGAAGGGCTCGGCGGCGGCGGGTTCGGCGTCACGCAAGCCTACGTCACCGATGTCACGCGCCCGTCGGAACGCGCGCGCGCGTTCGGCCTCGTCGGCGCGACGTTCGGATTCGGCTTCCTCATCGGGCCGGCGCTCGCGAGCGTCCTCGTGCGCTACGGCTACGCGGTGCCGTTCTGGACCGCGGCCGGGCTCCAGCTGCTCACCGTCGTGCTGACGATCGTGCTGCTCCCCGAGTCGCGCGGCGCGGTAAAGACGGCGCCGACGCTCGCCGAGGTCCGGGCCTCGCTGCGCTCGCCGGTGCTCGGGCGGCTGATCCTCACGCAGTTCGCGTTCGCGCTCGCGTTCACGTCGTGGGTGACCGTGTTCGCGCTCTTCGCCGAGCGCGTCGTCGGTTTCGGCGCGCCGCAGACCGCGAACACGTTCATCCTCTCGAGCGTGGTCGCGATCGTCGTTCAGCTCGCGCTCATCGGGCGGCTCGTCGACCGCTACGGCGAAGGGCGCGTCGCGATCGCCGGGCTGGCGTGCGCGGTCTGCGCGTACGCCGGCGTCGGGTTCGTCACGGCGCCCGCGATGCTGTTCCCGTTCATCGTCCTTTGGTCGCTCTCCGGCGCGCTGATCCGGCCCGCGCTCGGCGCGCTGCTCTCCGAGGCCGCGCCCGCCGATCAGCGCGGGACGATCCTCAGCGTCAACGACAGCTTCAACTACCTCGCGTTCCTCATCTCACCGTTTCTCTCGACGACGGTGCTGCGGCTGAATCCGCACCTCACGGGGATCGTTCCGACCGTCTTCGCGACACTCGCGATCCTCATCGGCTATCGCGTGTTCGCGGCACCGCGCCCGCAACCGGTCACCGAAGGTATCGAGGCGGCGTGACCGTTCGTGAAGCGCGCCGACCGGCGCGCCGTCAGTGGACCGTTCAACCGCGGGGCGGGGAACCCCAACCGGACTGCACGTACGCGCCGTCGACCAGGATCGCCGGAACGGTCGGATCACCGTTTGTGAGCTCCAGCATCTTCGCACGGTGCGCGCGGTCGTTCTGAGCGTCGAAGACGTCGTACGCGTAGCCGCGGCGGTCGAAGTGCTCGCGCGCTTGTCTGCAGTACGGGCAGGTCGGGGAGACGTACATCTCGACCCGGTGGCCCGGGTCGAGCCTTTCGAAGTCCATCGTGCTCCGGACAACCGCGATGCGGCCGCTGGCGGATGCGTTCAGCCCGCGCCCCCGCCGGCTTCTTCCGCGCGGGCGGCTTGGATCGCGAGCGTGAGCTCGCGGAGGAACGACGAGGCGTCCATCACGATGCCGAGGGTTTGATGGGAGCCGCGGTCGGTCAGCTTCGTCACCGACGAGGGGTTGATGTCGACGCAGACGGTCTTGCACGTCGCGGGGAGCAAGTTGCCGACCGCGATCGAGTGCAGCAGCGTGCAGACCATCAGCGCCATCCCGATCTCCGGGACGTGGTGGCGCATCGCGCGCTGGCATTCGACGACGTCGGTGATCACCTCGGGGAGCGGGCCGTCGTCGCGGATCGAGCCGCACAGCACGACCGGGACGTTCTTCGCGAACGCTTCGTACATCACGCCGGAGCTCAGCATCCCGCGGTCCATCGCGTTGCGGATCCCGCCCACGGCGCGGATGCGGTTCACCGTGCGCAGGTGGTGGACGTGGCCTTCCTCGGCCGGGAACGCGTCTTCCAGATTCACGCCGAGCGAGGTGCCGAAGAACTGCGACTCGATGTCGTGCACCGCGAGCGCGTTGCCGGCGTAGAGCGCGTTCACGTAGCCGTCGCGGATCAGCTCGGCGAGGTACGGTCCCGCGCCGGTGTGGATGATCGCCGGGCCGCCGACCAGCAGCACGCGCTTGCCGGAGCGCAGCACCGCGAGGAGCTCGCGCGCGATCTCGATCAGCAGCGCGTGGCGCGGCTTCTCGCTCGAGACCGCGCTCGCCATGAACTCGAAGACCGCCTTGCGGCGCGCGCGCTGCGGGATCGACAGCTTGACGCCCTGGTGGCCCACGACGACGCAGTCCCCTTGCTTGATGTCGTACGGCGCGACGGTGAGCGGGCCGCCGTCGTCGATCACGATCGCGCAATCCATCTCCGGGTGCTCGACCTCGAGCCACGCGCCGTTGACGCGCACCTCGGTCGCGTAGTTCGTCGTCGCGTAGAACGCGTCGGGCAGGACGCCGTCGGCGGGCGCCGCTTCGATCTCGGCGTCGCCTTCCTCCAGCACCTCGGCGCCCTGCTCTCGCAGCTTGTCGATCAGGTCGTCGAGGTAGCCGGGGTCGTGCGCTTCGACCAGCAGCCGCGCGTACGAGGGATCGGTCTTGGTGCGGCCCGAGTCGAACTCTTCGATCACGTACGCGGCGCGCTCGTGATCGGTGAGCACGCCGAGGACGCGGTTGAAGATCCCCGAGTCGAGGATGTGGCCGCGCAGCTCGATCCGGCGGGAGGCGGCCGGCGGCGGCGAAGCGGATGCCATGGGCCTCGTCTTCGTACCGACGCCGCTCGGCAACCTCCGGGACGTCACGCTGCGCGCGCTCGACGTCCTCGGCGACGCCACGCTGATCGTCGCCGAGGACTCGCGCGTCACCCGCAAGCTGCTCAACGCGCTCGGGATCGGCAGCAAAGAGATCTGGACCTATCACGAGCACAACGCCCGCACCGCGACCCCCGCGATCCTCGAGCGCGCGCGCACCGAGACGGTCGTGGTCGTCACCGACGCCGGGACGCCGGGGATCAGCGACCCGGGCTCGGCGCTGGTCGCCGCGGCGCGCGAGGCGGGGGTGGCGGTCGAGGTGCTCCCCGGACCGGCGGCGTTCGTCGCGGCGGCGGTGCTCTCGGGGTTCGACCTGCGGCGGTTCGTGTTCGCCGGGTTCCCGCCGCGCGGCTCGTCGCAGCGCAAGGCTGCGTTCCGCGCGTCGCTCGGCGAGACGACGGTCTGGTACGAAGCGCCGCATCGCATCCGCGAGACGCTCGCCGATCTCGCGGCGGTCGCGCCGGACCGGCGTGTGTTCCTCGTGCGCGAGCTCAGCAAGATGTACGAGCAGCAAGTCCTCGGCACGCCGGCACAGGTGTCCGAAGCGCTGGAAGACCCCGTGCGCGGCGAGATCGTGCTGGTCGTGGAAGGTGGGGCGACAGAACCGTCCGACGACGGCGAACCGAGCGCGCGCAACGTCGATGCCGCGATCGACGCGCTGCTCGCCGAGGGCCTGACGACCTCCGCGATCGCGAAGCGCCTAGCCGACGAGGGCCACGGCGAACGCCGTCATCTCTACGCGCGCGTCAGCGAACGGCGACACGACGAGCATGACCGTTGAACCCGGCGCTCGAGCGCCGCAGGCAAATCACGCGTCCAGTATCGACGCCACGTCGAGGACGAAGTCCGGCATCACCGGCGCGCAATCGAGCGCCGTAATCTTCCCGAGATCCTGGTGCACGCCGTCGAGCCAACGGTCGACGCGCTCGCGATAGGGATCGATCAGCACGACGAGCGCCGATCCGTTCCGCACGTACGCTTCGCACTTCATCGACTGCGCGCTTCGGAGATCGGTGCGCGAGACGAGCTCGAACGCCGCGTCCGGCGCGCCGTCGAAATAGCGCTCGCGCTGCGCTCGCGGCAGCGGCTCCCATCGCTCCATGCGAACGAAAGCGCCATCGGGCGCGAACACGGACGTGTCGGCCAGACGAAATCCGGTCGATGAGTCGAAGATCGGGCCGCACCGCGCCCGCCGCTTCCAGAGCCCGAGCTGAAGGGCGAGATTCGCATTGCGCATCCCGCCGGCGGCGCCGTTCGGGCTCACCAGGAGCGCTCCGTCGGGGAGGCGCTCGACGGTATAGCCGGGGTTGAGCTCGTGCAGCAGCATGAGCTCGTCGTCGTCGGGGACGCTGACCGGGCGGAACGTGATCGCCATCGTTGATTCTCGTTCACGCCGGCCCATCACGCCGATCCTTCGAGGCGTCTAGGGGGCAGGGAACCAGGGCGACGAAACGGGGCGGGTGACCCCGCGCCCGTTCTACGTCACCACCCCCATCTTCTATATCAGCGGCACGCCGCACATCGGCCACGCATACACCACGATCGCGGCCGACGTGCTGGCGCGGGCGGCGCGGGCGCGCGGGCCGGCGCGGTTTCTGACCGGAACGGACGAACACGGCCAGAAGGTCGCGAACGCCGCGGCCGCGGCGGGGATGACGCCGCAGCAGTACGTCGACTCGCTGGCCCCCAAGTGGCGCGAGCTCGCCGCGGCGTACGACGCGCACCCGGACGACTTCATCCGCACCACCGAGCCGCGCCACGCGCACACGTGTCTCGCGCTGTTCGAGAAGATGCGCGAAGCCGGCGACGTCTACGAAGGCGCCTACGAAGGCTGGTACTGCACGCACGACGAGACGTTCTGGCCCGAGGCGAAGCTGGTCGACGGACGCTGTCCGAACCCGGAGTGCCGCCGTCCCGTGCAGTGGCTTTCCGAGAAGAACTGGTTCTTCCGGCTCTCCGCGTACCGCGACCGCTTGATCGAGCACTTCCGCGCGAACCCGGAGTTTCTGCGCCCGCAGTCGCGCTGGAACGAGATGATGGCGATCCTCGAAGAAGGGCTCGAGGATCTCTCGATCTCGCGCTCGTCGTTCGACTGGGGGATCCCGCTCCCGGGCGGCGGCGTGCTGTACGTGTGGTACGACGCGCTGATCAACTACATCAGCGCGCTCGGCTGGCCGGAAGATCCGAACGGTCTGTTCGCGGAGTTCTGGCCCGGGATGCATCTGATCGGGAAGGAGATCGCGCGCTTCCACACGCTGATCTGGCCCGCGATGCTGTGGTCGGCGGGACTGCCCGAGCCGAAGCGCGTCTTCGCGCACGGCTGGATCACGAACGAAGGCGAGAAGATGTCGAAGAGCCTCGGCAACGTGATCGAGCCGTTCGCGCTCGCGCGCGAGTTCGGCGCCGACTCGGTCCGCTATTTCCTGATGCGCGAGGCGCCGTTCGGGAGCGACTTCTCGATCTCGGTCGAGAAGCTGCGCCAGCGCCACAACAGCGATCTCGGCAACGACCTCGGCAATCTGCTGCGGCGTTCGCTCGCGATGCTGCAGAAGTACCGCAACGGGCTCGTCCCCGAGCCGAGCGACGGGCGCGTCCGCGAGCGCGTCGCGGATCTGCCGGCGCTGGTGAGCGAGCACGTGCGGTGCCTGCGCTTCCGCGAAGGGCTCGACGAGATCTGGAACCTCGTCACGCTGCTGAACCGCGCCATCGACGAGCAGAAGCCCTGGGATCTCTACAAGCACGGCCGCGGCGCGGAGCTCGATGCGCTGCTGTACGATCTGTGTGAGGGGCTGCGCTGGCTGAGCCTGCTGCTGTTCCCGTACATGCCGTCGAAAGCGACCGAAATCTGGCGGCAGCTCGGGCTCGAGGGGACGCCGGAGCGGCGCTGGGACGACGAGCTGGTGTGGGGCCGGCTCGCCGCCGGGACGCAGACCGATCCCGGCGCACCGCTCTTCCCGCGGCTCGAGCCGCCCGCCGCATGACGCGCACACGACCGAAGAGGACGACGACATGGCGATAGCAGCCGACACATCCCATCCGCCCGCGACCGGCGCGAACGACACCCTGCACCGGGTCGGGATCACGCTGCGCGGCATCGTCGCGATCGCGCTCGGGGTGTTCGCGATCGCGGAGCGCGGCTACTCGACCGCGCTGGTCGGCGCGTTCGTCGCGTTCGCGTTCGTCGACGGGATCGCGCGGCTCGTCATCGCGCTGCGCTCGACCGGGCGCGACAAAGCCTGGCTCATCCACGCGGCCGAAGGCCTCGTCGGGATCGGGCTCGGCATCGTCACGCTGGAGTTCGTCCGCAACCTGATCTCGCTGACGTGGACGATCGCCGAGTGGGCGTTCGGGATCGGCGTGCTGACGATCGTGTTCGCGCTCGTCACCTGGGGCCGTCTGCGCGACGCGTGGCTGTGGCTGCTCGGCGGCATCCTGCTGATCGCGCTCGGCGCGGCGCTGCTCTGGTTCACCTGGGGCGGGCTGCTCGCGCCCGGGATCGCGCTGGGGCTGTTCGGTATCGTCTACGGGCTCGTCTCGCTCGTCATCGCGGGGCGCACGCGCAAGCACGGACCGCCGGCGACGGCGTAGCGCTATTTCGGATCGGTCGCGGGCTGGTTGCCGTTGGCGCGCTCGCGCTCGATGATGTTCTGGCATTGCGCGCGGTAGAACGTGCAGATCGCGCGCGAGAGCGCGAAGTGCGGCGGGAGCGCGAAGCCGTCGGGCGGACCTTGCATCGGGAACATGCGGCGGATCCCGTCATGGTAGTACATGTCGATCGGATCGTTGCGGCGCGGGAAGACGTGTGCCCACGGGAACGAGACGTTCTCGAAATAGCCGTCGGAGTATCGGATCAGACAGCGCAGGTAGTAGTAGTTGGTGTTCCCCGCACGGCCTTGCTCGATCGGGACGCAGTCGCCTTGCGCCGAGTAGAACTGTTCCGGCGTCCCCGACATGATCGCTTCGTAGCGCATCTGCTCCGGCGCGCGCGCCGGCGGGCGGCGCTGCGGCGGGACGTCGGTGAGCGAACGCTGCGCCTGCGCGATCGTCTTGCTGAACTGCGCGTCGAGCGCGGCGATCTGTTGCGGCGAGAAGCCGTTCTTCGCAACCGCCGCGGCGGTCGGAACCTCATGCGGGCGCGGCTCCTCGCGGGGCTGCGGCTCCGCCGTGGGGACGGCGCGCGCGTGATGGATCGTCCCGCGCTCCGGGCGGTAGGTCGGCTCGGTCGTCGGCTCCGTCGTGGGGCGCACCGTGGGCGGGGCGGTCGGGACCGGCGGCAGTGTCGGCACCGGCGGCAGCCGCGGCTCCGGGACGCGCGGCGCCGGCTGCTGCGCGATCTGCCGCGGGCGGGGCCGGACCGGCCGCGCCGGCGGGGTGCGGTGCGCGGTGCGCGGGACCGCGCGCTTCTCGATCGTGATCGCGTCGCTCAGCGCGACGATCTCCGGTGTCGGGCTCGGCCGCGGCAGCAGCTTCGCGACGACCGGCACGACCTGACGCGCGAAGAAGCCCCACACGCCGCCGATCGCGAGGTGGAAGACGAGCGAGGCGATGATCGCCGCCGGGATGAGGCGGCGACTGCTTCGCGAGTCGGCGCGCTCGGGGAACAAGTCCACGTCTGGCCTAAGGATTCACCATGATCGACACGCACGCCCACGTCCACGACCGGGCGTTCGACGAGGACCGCGAGGCGGTGCTGGCACGCGCGCGGGAGCGCGGGGTCGCCACGATCGTCACGGTCGGCTGCGACGTCGACGATAGCGGACGAGCCTGCGAAATCGCTGAACGCTACGGGCTCGCGGCGACGATCGGGATCCACCCGCACGAAGCGAAGGACGCGCCCTCCGACATACGTAGCACGTTCGACGCGCTGCGCGCGCGCTACGGCGAGCGGATCGCCGCGGTCGGCGAGACCGGGCTCGACTACCATTACGACCACAGCCCGCGCGACGTGCAGCGCGCCGTCTTCGCCGCGCAGCTCGCGTACGCGCGCGAGCGCGGTCTGCCGCTGGTCTTCCACCAGCGCGAGGCGCACGACGACTTCGTCGCCGGCTTGCGCGCGGGCTACGACGCCCGCGCGCAGCGCGGGATCGTGCACTGCTTCACCGGGACGCCGGACGAGGCGCGCGTGTTCACCGGCGAGTTCGGGCTGGTGCTCGGGATCGGCGGCGTGATCACGTTCAAGACCGCGCAGCCGCTGCGCGACGCAGTGCGCGAGGTCGGGCTCGACGCCATCGTGCTCGAGACCGACTGCCCGTATCTCGCGCCGGTCCCGCACCGCGGGAAGCGCAACGAGCCGGCGTTCGTCGCCGACACCGCGCGCGCCGTCGCCGAGGTGCTCGGCACGGACGTCGAGACCGTGATCGCGCGCGCGGACGCGAACGCGCGCCGCGTGCTCGCGCTCGAGGTCGCCGCGTGATCCTCCCGCGCGCCGAGCGGCCCATCCGGCCGACGAACGCGATCTCGAACGAGCACGAGTCGCGCTGCATGATCTTCACCGGCAAGGACACGGCGCGCGCGCTCAAGGACCCGAGCGAGATCTCGGAGCTGCTCAAGGACGCGCAGAACTTCGTCTGGTTCGATCTCGCCGAGCCGACGCAGGCCGATCTCGATCTCCTGCGCGAGGAGTTCGCGCTGCACCCGACCGCGGTCGAGGACGCCGCGCTCGTGCACGAGCGGCCGAAGATCGAGGCGTACGACGGCTACTGGCTGGTCGTGCTGCACGCCGCCTCGATGGAGCGCGGCGTGCTGCGGCTGCACGAGATCGCCGTCTTCGTCGGGAAGAACTTCGCCGTCACGATCCGCGCGCACCCGGTCTACCCGCTCGAAGAGATCGAACGGCGCTGGCTGGCGCAGACGGCGATCCCGCACTCCCCGGCCGGTCTGCTCTACGTGATCCTCGACGTCGTCGTCGACGCGTACACTCCGGTCGCGAACGCGTACGACGAGCGGCTCGTCGCGCTCGAGAACCGCGTGCTGCAGCACCGCCGCAGGGTCGCCGAGTCCGACGACGTCCCGCGCCGCGTGCTCACGTTCAAGCGCGAGCTGGTGCAGCTGCGGCACGCGGTCGCGCCGGTCCGCGACATCATCTCACCGCTGCTGCGCGGCGAGCTCGGCGAGCTGGACCCCGCGCTGCCGGCGTACTTCCGCGACGTCTACGACCACGCGCTGCGCGCGGGCGAGCAGATCGACTCGATCCGCGACCTGCTGAACAGCACGCTCGACATCCACCTCTCCTCCGAAGCGCACCGCCAAGGCGAGATCTCGAAACAGCTCACCGTCATCGCGACGATCTTTCTGCCGCTGACCTACATCACGGGGTTCTTCGGCCAGAACTTCGGCTGGATGGTGAACCACATCGACAAGCCGTCGGAGTTCTTCTGGATCGGGATCGGCTCGCAGATCCTCGCCCTGTTGATCCTGCTCTTCTACTTCCGGCGCCGGCGCTGGTTCTAGCCGACCGGCGCCGGCTCGCGAGCCGCCCGAACGACGCCCGGATAGAGCTCGCGCAGCAGCTTCATCGGAAGCAGCATGCGCGGGTCCTCGGGGACAAGGCGCACGAAGCCGTACTTGCCGTAGAACCGCGCCGCGGCGTCGTCGATCGGGTCGGTGATGACCGCGACGCCGCCGAGCTGGCACGCGGCCACCAAGCTGCGGCGGAGCGCGTGTTCCAGCAGCATCGGCCCCAGCCGTTTTCCTTGCCATTCCGATGCGACCGCGAGCTGACCGAGCAGGATCGTCGGAATGCGCTTGAGGTTTTTCGCTTTGAGCGCGCGCGCCGTCGCCGCGTCCATCTCCGCGTCGCGGTACTCATGGTACGCGAGGCTGTAGAAGCCCATCACCGCGGACGGGTTCGCGGAGTCGACGAGCACGAACGTCTGCGAACGAAAGGCGTGCGCGGCTTGCGACGCGGTCTCGCGAAGAAACCGGTCGAGCGCAGGCGCACCGCATGAAAAAGCCCCGCGATCGTGACGCTTCGGATCGAGGGGCTCGACGGCGACCTTCACGTCGGCCTACTCGTCGAGCTCGAATCCCTCGGGGACCGGATCCGCCGCGAGAGCCCTGAGCGCTTCGTTGGGCTTCGGCGGGTCGATCAGCACGAGCTGGTAGAACGCGCGTCGGTTCGCGTCGCTCAGCTCCGTCGTCTCGAACGTCTCGATCGCGCGGCGCGCCGCCTCGAGCGAGGCGTTCATGACGAACCGCGTGAGATCGCCGCCGGTCGCGACGAGGGCGGCGCGCGCGATCAGGTCGCGCTCCTCGCTCGTGGTCCGGAGGCTGATCCGCTCGGTGCGGCGGTTCTCCTGGGAGGCTGCAAAGTTCGGCATGATGGGAGCTGGCCGGGGACGGCGCCCCGGCGGCCTCGTCAGAGTATCAGCCGGCTCTCGGGCCCGTCAACCCCGTACGCACACTTGGCACACAGCGGCCGAGAGACAAGGCCGGCGCGCGCAAGGTATGAGGGCGGCGTTCCGCGGCCGTCTAAGATGAGGGCGATGGTTTCGGACCCGGCCGGGAAGGGCGCCTACGTTCGCGAGATGTTCGCGGCGATCGCTCCCCGCTACGACCGCGCGAACAGGCTGCTCACGGCGGGCGTCGACGAGGCGTGGCGCCGCCGCGCCGTGCGCGAGCTCGCCGCCGTGCCCGGCGGGCGAGTGGCCGACCTGTGCTGCGGGACCGGCGACCTCGTCTTCCACCTCCTGAAAACCGATCCGCAGCGGACCGTGGTCGGGGTCGACTTCACGCCGCCGATGCTCGACGGCGCGCGGGCGCGCGCCAAGCGCGAGGACCGCGACGGGCGCGCGAGCTTCGTCGAGGGCGACGTGACCCGGCTGCCGTTCGAGGACGCGTCGTTCGACGGCGCGACGATGGGGTTCTCGATGCGGAACGTCGTCGACGTCCTCGCGACGCTGAAGGAAGCCCGCCGCATCCTTAAGCCCGGCGCGCGCTTCGTGAACCTCGACGTCACCAAGCCGGCGAATCCGCTGGTCCGCCGCGGCTTCGGGCTGTACTTCTACGGGCTCGTCCCGCTGATCGGCGGCCTCGTCGGCGGCTCGAAGACCGCCTACCGGTACCTGCCGAACTCGCTGACGAACTTCCCCGACGCGGACGGGCTCGCCGAGCGCTTCCGCGCCGCGGGGTTCCGCGAGGTGAAGACGGTCCGGCTCGGCTTCGGCGCGATCGCGATCCACGTGGGGACCGTGTGATGCTGCACCCCGCCGAGAGCGGCCGCGACCTGTACGCGATGGTCGAGGAGTATTTCGCCGAGTCGTTCGTCACCGGAAACGAGCTGATCACCGAGGCGGTCCGGCGGATGCTGGCCGCCGGCGGGAAGCGGCTGCGGCCGCGCTTCACGCTGCTGGCCGCTGAAGCGGTCGGCGGGCGCGCCGAGGAGCACCTGCGGCTGGCGGCGTTCATGGAGCTGATCCACGTCGCGACGCTGATCCACGACGACGTCGTCGACGGCGCCGAGACGCGGCGCGGCGTGAACGCGACCGCGGTCGACTTCGGGAACCGCATCAGCGTCCTCGCCGGCGACTACCTCTTCGCCTGGATCTTCAAGAACGTCACTGCCGGCTACCCGAACCCGATCCCGCACGTGCTCAGCTCGACGCTCGCGGACATCACCGACGGCGAGGTGCTGCAGCTGCGCGCGCTCGGGGACCTCGGCACGACGCTCGCCACGTACGTGCAGGTCGCCGAGAAGAAGACCGCCTCGCTGTTCGCGGCCTCCGCGGAGTGCGGGGCGCTCGCGGCCGGCGGTTCGCCGTTTTCCGTCAAGGCGCTGCACGAGTTCGGGACCGCGTACGGGATCGCGTTCCAGATGCGCGACGACCTGCTCGACCTGACCGCCGACGAGGCGACGCTCGGGAAGCCCGTCGGCAACGACCTGCGCGAGCGGAAGATGACCGTCCCGCTGGTCTTGGCGCTCGAGGCCGGGGATCGGGAATTCCGCTCGGCCGTCGAACGTTTCTTCACGAGCGAGGCCGGGAGCACCGACGCTCTGGCCGCGATCGTCGCGGGGATCCGCGCCCAGGGCGGGCTCTCCCGAACGGAAGCCGTCCTCGCGGGCTACGTCGAACGTGCGAAACAGGCGCTCGCGCCGCTCGGTACCGCCCCAGCCCGCGCCGAACTCACCGCGCTCGCGGACGCCCTGCTCTAACCGGAGACCCACATGTTCACACCCATCGAAATCGCCGCCGTCGTCGGCGTCGCGGTCCTGATCTTCGGAGCCGACAAGCTCCCGAAGCTCGCGCGCAGCGCCGGCCAGGCGAAGAAAGAGTTCATGGTCGGCCAGGCCGAGGCCGACGTCGCCGCCGAGCGCGCCCGTGAAGAGGCGCGGAAGAAGGCCGAGGCCGACGCGGCCGCCGCCTCGACGACCACCGTCGTGAGCGGGATCGGCCAGCCGATCGTCCCCGACGCGCAGACCGGCGCCCCGGGGCCCACGACCGCCGCACCGCCGCGCAGCTGAGCCGCAGATAGCCTAGCGTGCTCGCGGAGCGTCAGCCGCTCGACGAGGAGAAGCGCGAGCGCGACCTCGACTGGGACCAGAAGGAGATGCCGTTCACGGAGCACCTGCGGGAGCTCCGGAACCGCCTCTTCGTCTGCGTGGTCACGGTCCTCGGGCTTGCGCTGCTGCTGATCTATCCGGCGCAGCTCGCGATCCCGTTTCTCACGCACCTGTACTTCGGGAAGATCCAGCTGCATGCGTTCGGCCCGGCCGACGCGGTGTGGGCGATCTTCAAGTGCGCGATCTACGGCGCGATCGTCCTCGGGCTGCCGGTGATCCTGTACCAGATCTGGATGTTCGTCGTCCCGGCGGTCCACCCGCGCACGCGGAAGGCGGTCTACTCGTACGTCGCGCCGTCGTTTCTGCTGGCGCTGCTCGGGCTTGCGTTCGCGCACTTCCTCGTGATCCCGCGGGTCGTCGGCGCGCTCGAGGGGATCACCGCGACGATCGCGGTCGCGACGTACGGGATCGAGTCGACGCTGAACCTCGTCCTGCTGCTGTTCCTCGCGTTCGCGCTGGTCTTCCAGACGCCGGTCGTCTTGCTGCTCGGCGCGCGTATCGGGCTGGTGAACAGCGGCTTGCTGCGCAAGTACCGCAAGTACATCGGCTTCGGGATGCTGGTCGCCGGCGCGGTGCTCGCGCCCGACGGGAGCCCGATCACGATGACGCTGATCGCGGCGCCGATGTACATCCTGTTCGAGCTCTCGATCTGGCTGATCGTCTTCATGGAGAAGCGGTGGAAGCGGGAAGAAGCGGCGGCCTAGCGCCGCGCGCGCTGGAGGGTCTTCGCGAGAGCTGGTCCGACCTCGTACGGCTGTTCGCGAACGTCCCGTTCGGCGTCTCGCTGCTGGCGACGTGGGCGTTCCTCACGCTGATCGGCGTGATCATCGAGCAGGGCAAAGACCCGTCGTTCTACGCGTCGGTGTACGCGCCGCCGGTGGCGCGGCTGATCGCGCGGCTCGACCTCGCGAACATCTACCACAGCCCGGCGTACATCGGCGTGCTCGGGCTCATCCTCTGCTCGATGGCCGCGGCGACGTTCACCAAAGTCATTCCGCGCCGCATCCCGCGCTTGAACCCGGTGAAGATCGACGCGATCCCGCTGCACGCGAGCGTGCGCGTCGCGGGCGACGTGGAGCGCGTGCGCGAGCGGGTCGCGGCGTTCTTCGCCGAGCGCGGCTGGCAGGTGCGCAAGCGCGAGTTCGGCGGCGCCGAGTGGACGTTCGCCGACAAGAACAACTGGGCGCGGCGCGGCGTGCTGGTCGCCCACGTCGGGTTCGTGATCATCGCGATCGGGACGACGATCTACTGGGCGAAAGGGTACAGCGGTCAGTTCGCGGTGCTCAGCGGCCAGACTGCGACGATCCCGGAGAACGGCGTGCGCGTCGACCTCGAGCGGTTCGCGTACCGCATCGACCCGATCCGCACCAAAGCGGGGCTGGTGTACCAGCCGATCGACTACGTCTCGAACGCGAAGGTCACCGGACGCGACGGCGTCACGCGCGAGGCGGTCATCCGCGTGAACCACCCGTACGACGCCGACGGGACGCTGATCTATCAGGCGACGTACGGGTTCGCGATCGACTTCCGGCTGACGCATGACGGGCGGCCCGTCCCCGGCGCCGGTCTGCTCAAAGAAGGCGAAGGATTCACGATCCCCGGGACGTCGCGCTCGATCCAGTACCAGCGCTTCGTCGGCACGATCGACCGCGCGACCGGACAGCCGGCGGCCGATCCGCGTCCGAACGATCCCGGCGTCGTTGTGCAGGCGTTCGACGGCGACCAGCCCGCGGGTTCCGCGCTGATCGCGCTGGGGCAGCCGGCCGATCTCGGCGCCGGCTATAAGCTCGATGCGGCGCGCTACGTGCTGTACTCGGGGTTCCAGTACCGCTACGATCCGGGGATCCCGGTCGTCGGGCTCGGCGCGTTGGTGCTCGTCGCGGGATTGTGCATCTCGTTCTATTTCTTGCCGGCGCGGCTGTTCGTGCTCGTGCGCGAGGCGGGAGCGGGGATCGCCGAGGTCGGGATCGCCGCGACGACGGTGAAGGGCTACGAGGTCTTCGAGGACCGGTTCGCCGAGATCGTCGAGGCGCTGCGGCGCAGCGAGACATCCGAGTCGCCGAGCGGCGCGGCGCCGTCACCGGTGCTCGAACGCGTGTAACCGAGGAGAATCATGGATCCGTTCAGACAGTCGCTCGACCAAGTGCTGCTCGTCGTCGGTATCGCGGCGTACGTGACCGGCGCGTTCGTGCTGCTCGGCTACTTCTTGATGCGCAGACCGGTGCTGCGCACGATCGGGATCCCGCTCGCGGCGATCGGCGCGGTCTCGCAGTTCGGCGAGCTCGGCGCGCGCTGGTGGATGACAGGGGTGTGGCCGCTGACGAACCTGTACGGTTCGCTCTCGCTGTTCAGCGCGCTCGCGGTGACGATCTTCCTGATTTTCGCGGTCCGCTACGATCTCGCGTTCATCGGCGGCCCGGTCCTCGCGCTCGCCGCGATCGCGCTCGGCTACGCGACGACGTGGAACGAAGGGTACATGCCCGCGGTCCCGGCGCTGCAGTCGTACTGGATCAAGATCCACGTGCCGATCGTGATCGCGGCGTACGCCTCGTTCATGGTGTCGTTCTGCGTCTCGCTGATCTATCTCTTGAAAGCGGCTGCGGAGCACCGCTACGCGCGCCGCGGCGGAACGGTGCGCGGCGCGGCCGCAGCGGCAGGCGGCCCGAACGTCGGCGTTGCGGTGAACGTGTACGCGGCGAGCCCGGTGCTCGGCACGACGCGCACCGACACACCGGCGCTCGCGAGCGCGGCGGCTGACGGCGACGCGACGGCCGGCTGGCTGGTGGGGCTACCGTCGCTCGCGCGCCTGGACGTGATGCAGTACCGCATCATCGCGGTCGGGCTGCCGCTGCTCTCGATTGGGATCATCACCGGCGCGATGTGGGCGAAAGAGGCGTGGGGCGCGTACTGGCAGTGGGACCCGAAAGAGACCGCCGCCCTCATCTCGTGGATCGTCTACGCGATCTACATGCATCTGCACACGCGCCCCAACCTGCGCGGCACCTTCACCGCGTTGGTCAGCGTGATCGGCTTCGCGACGATCGTCTTCTGCTACCTCGGCGTGAACATCTGGATCAGCGGCCTGCACAGCTACAAGATGTAGCGCGCTCCTATTTGCCGGGCGGTGGTCCGGAGCTGCCCTGACCGGGTTTCTCCGGGAGCGCGGGCATCGGGGTGGGGGGCGGGACGAGGGACGGGTTCTCCCAGATCTTCTTCGCTTCGCCGCTCAGGTTGTCGGGGGCGCGCTTCATGAAGTACGTAATCTGCCAGATCGTCTTCTGGTCCATAGATTGGTCGTAAGCCGGCATCCCCGTGAAGCGGATGCCGTGGTCGATCTTCCAGTAGGTCACGCCTTCGGGATCGTCGTCGACGCCGTGCTTGCCGAACTGCGGCGGGCGCACGCCCATCCCGCGCGCGATCGCGTTCGGCGTCGTTTTCGCGGTGCCGTGGCAGATCGCGCAGTTCTGGACGTACAGCTTCGCGCCCTGAACGATGTCGGCGTCGCTCGGGGGCGAGAACGGATACGGAGGCTTCGGCGCCTCGCGCGCGATCGTCGCGTCGAGCGCGGTCTTCGCCGCCCAGCGCTCGCCGGGCCTCAAGGGGCCGTCCGCCCGCGCGGGGACGAGCCCGAACTGCACCGAGGCGAGCACGACCAGGACCACGATGACCAGCGCGGCCACGAAGCCGCCGAGGAATGCACGCATACCGGCACTGTTCACCGATTCGCTGGGAAATTCACAAGCCGCCGCAACGGCGTGACGGGCCGGGCGGGTTCAGGAGACGATGGCCATCGCACCGCCGCGCGGCAAAGCGCTCGAAGACTTGCGGTTCGAGAACTCGTTCGCCGCGCTCGGCGAGACGTTCTCCGAGCACCGCACGCCGACCGGGATCCCGGGCGCGCGCCTCGTCGCGTTCAGCCCCGACGCGGCCGCGCTCGTCGACCTGCGCCCGGGTGAAGAGACGCGCCCGGAATTCGCGGGACTGACCAGCGGGAACGCGCTGGTGCGCGGGATGAAGCCGGTCTCGGCGCTCTACGGCGGGCATCAGTTCGGCGTGTGGGCGGGACAGCTCGGCGACGGGCGCGCGATCCTGCTCGGCGAGGTCGCGAACGGCGATGCGCGCTGGGAGCTGCAGCTGAAAGGCGGCGGGCTGACCGCGTTCTCGCGCTTCGCCGACGGCCGCGCGGTGGTGCGCTCGACGGTTCGCGAGTTTCTCGCGAGCGAGGCGATGGACGCGCTCGGCGTGCCGACGACGCGCGCGCTCTCGATGGCGGCGGGCGACGAGCCGGTGCTGCGCGAGCGCGTCGAGCGCGCGGCGACGGTGATCCGCATGGCGCCCTCGTTCGTGCGCTTCGGTAACTTCGAGATCTTCCACTACCGCGGCCAGCACGACCACGTGAAGACGCTCGCCGACTACGTCATCGGCCGTTTCTTCCCGGAAGCGGGCGGCGGCGAGGACCGCTACGCGCGCTTCTTCGCATCGGTCGTCCAGCGGACGGCGGCGCTGATGGCGCATTGGCAAGCGGTCGGGTTCGCGCACGGCGTGATGAACACGGACAACTTCTCGATCCTCGGGCTCACGCTCGACTACGGGCCGTACGGGTTCATGGAAGAGTACGAGCCGGGCTGGATCTGCAACCACAGCGACGAGACCGGCCGCTACGCGTTCGACCGCGAGCCGACGATCGGGCTGTGGAACTGCTACGCGCTCGCGGAAGCGCTCTCGTCCCTGCTGAGCAAAGAGCAGATCGAAGCGACGCTCCAATCGTACCAGGACGTCTACCGCGCGACGTTCCTGCGCCTGCTGCGCGCGAAGCTCGGCGTGCTCGGCGAGCGCGACGACGACGCGGACCTCTCGCTGGAGCTCTTCCGGATGCTCGAAGCGCGCCGCGCCGACTGGACGAACTTCTGGCGCGCGCTCTCGCACGACGACGCGCGCGCGCTCGCGGTCCTCGGCGAGGACGAGTCCTCGCGCGCGTGGTTCGCGCGGTACGCCGAGCGCGTCGCCGGCGACCCGCGCGGCGATGCCGCCCGCCGCGCGGCGATGCGCGCGGTGAATCCGAAGTACGTGCTGCGCAATTGGGTCGCGCAAGAAGCGATCGCCGCATGCGAAGAGGGCGACGACAGCATCGTGCGCACCGCACTGGAGGTCTTGCGCGCGCCGTTCGGCGAGCACCCCGAGCACGACCGCTGGGCGCAGCCCGCCCCGCCGCAGTACCGCTCGCTCTCCGTCAGCTGCTCTTCCTAAGGTACGCGACCGCGCATCTTCCTCGGCCGCGCCGAGAATCGTACGGAACTAGACAAGCCGTCCGCCGGAATGGCGAGGACGCCGGACGCTCGCCGCGAACCGCGCGCGGGTGGAACGGCAGCAGGGCGAGGTTCGGCTCTTGATTCGCGGGATCGCGAAGGGTGTCTCGAGCCCGCAGATCGCGGAGCTGCTCGCTCCGTTCGGCGGCGACCCGGAGCGGATCGCGGTCCCGCGCGACCGGCGGACCCGCCGCCGCAAAGGAATCGCCTACGTTTTCGTCCCGAGCTCGCACGCCGCGCGCTCGGCGATCGAGGCGCTGAACAACACCACGCTCGGCGAGAAGACGATCACCGTCGAGCTCGCGGCGGAGCGCCCGCCGAAGAAACCGCGGCGCTTCAACGGCCCGCCTCGCCGGTTCTAGCGTGGCTTCGCCGTCCGGCGAAGCCTACTGGAGATACTTCTCGACGGTCTCGGCGCTGCGCTCGTGCGCGCTCCCCGGGTCCTGGCCGAACTCCTCGCGCGCCCGCCGCTGGCGGAGCAGATCCCAGAGCCGGTCGAGCTGCACGTTGATGTCGCCGAGGCGGCGGCGCTCCTCCGGCGTGACCGCGCTGCCCTTCTCGAAGAGGGAATGCTCCTCGGAGACGAGCCGCTCGATCTGCTGATGGAC
Organism: Candidatus Elarobacter sp.; assembly: GCA_036264835.1. Taxonomy (GTDB): domain Bacteria; phylum Vulcanimicrobiota; class Vulcanimicrobiia; order Vulcanimicrobiales; family Vulcanimicrobiaceae; genus Vulcanimicrobium. The sequence goes on along the minus strand of DATAQE010000062.1, from coordinate 28,492 downwards.
GTCCTGGTCGTTCACGAGCGAACTCTTCCCGCTCGGACGGCGATCACCCATGCTCGCGGTGAGCGCCCGCCTGGCATGCGAAGGAGAGCGGTTCCGATTCCTACGAAGGTACGCGAGTTTTGGCGGGCCATCGCCTACACTTCACCCGAACACGGCCCACGAACTGAGGAGAACCACAGTGGCTCACGCGGAGGCGTACAAAGACCCCGGGACGCCTGAGGAACAGACTCGGCGCACGTTCATGGCGAACGCCGTCGTCGCGCTCGGCGGCGTGATCGGCCTCGGGATCGCGATCCCGGTGATCGCCTCGCTGATCCCCCCGTCGGACGCGAACGTCAGCGAGTGGTCCCCGCTGACCCCCGACGAGGTCGCGGCGCTCAAGAAGGCGACTCAAAAGCCGGTGAAGGTCACGTTCCAGCTGCACGAGACGAACGGCTACTTCGGCGCCTCCGACCAAGAGCAGTTCGTCTGGGCGATCAAGATCGACGAAGCGACGATGCGACAGAAGCGGCCGCAGCTCTTCACCGGCGCCGAGAAGTTGCCGTACCCGGTCGTCAACATGGGCTTCACCATCTTCAGCCCGATCTGCCCGCACCTCGGCTGCAAGTACAACTGGGACGACAAGGTCGACCGCTTCGTGTGCCCGTGCCACGGCTCGCAGTACACGAACATCGGCGAGCACGTCGCCGGCCCGGCGCTGCGCGGGCTGGACCCGCTCCCGCTGCGTGATTTCCAAGGAAAAGTCGAGGTGACGTGGATCGAGTACAAGCAGAACACTCCCGACCACATCGTGCTCAAGGTCGGCTAGAGGAGCGCTGATCGAATGTTGACTTGGCTCGACCAGCGCACCGGTATGGTCACGCTGACGAAGGACTTCCTCACCGAGGACGTCCCCGGCGGCGCTTCCTACTGGTACGCCTTCGGCAGCGCGACGGTGTTCGCGCTGATGCTGCAGGTGATCACCGGGATCTTCCTGTGCTTCTACTACACGCCGTCGACCGCGACCGCGTGGGAGTCGACCGACTACCTCATCAAGCACGTGCCGATGGGGTGGCTCGTGCTCTCACTCCATTACTGGGGCGCCTCGGCGATGATCGCGTTCATGACGATGCATCTGCTGCAAGCGCTGCTCTGGGGCGCGTACAAGAAGCCGCGCGAGCTGCAGTGGATCGTCGGCGTGATCCTGTTCCTGCTCACGCTCGTGCTGGGGCTGACGGGCTATCTGCTGCCGTGGGACCTCAACGCGCTGCTCGCCTCGAAGGTCGCGATCCAGATCTCCGGCTCGGCGCCGATCCTGGGGCCCGCGATCCTGAACTTCTTACAGGACGGCAACGGGATCGGGACGCTCACGCTCAACCGCTTCTTCGGGATCCACGTCTGGCTCGTCCCGGCGCTGCTGATCGGGCTCGTCGGCCTGCACCTCGCGATCTTCCGCTGGAACGGCCCGGCCGGTCCGCCGATCGACGAGGCGCCGAAGCTCAAGCCCGGCCGCTTCTGGCCGGAGCAGCTGTTCATGGACACCGTGCTGTCGTTCGCGATGTTCGTGATCGTGGTCGCGCTCGCGGTGTTCGCGCCGGCGCCGTTCGACGCCAAGGCCGACCCGAACAACACCACGTTCGTCCCATATCCGGCCTGGTATTTCTTGGCGCTCTACGCGCTGCTGGACTACGTCGGGAAGCTGCCGCCGGCGATCGTGCAGTTCGCGACGCTGTTCTCGACGATCATCATGCCGGGCGTCCTCGTCCTGCTGCTGATCGTGCTCCCGTTCATCGACCGCAACCCCTCGCGCCGACCCTCGCGGCGCCCGTGGATCCTCGGCATCACGGCGCTCACGCTGATCGGCGCGATCGTGTTCAGCGTGCTCGGCCAGATGAACGTCGTCGAAGGCCAGGTGCGCAACGGACTCGTCGGGGCGACCGCCGGCAACGCGGCGACGACCGGCGGCGGGATGCCGCAAGTCGAGACGAACACCGGCAACAACCCGAACGGCGGCGGCGCCGCGGGCGGACCCGGCAACGCGACCGCCGGCCAGACCGTGTTCACGACGAACTGCTCGAGCTGTCACGCCGCGAACGGCGCGGGGACGGCGGGCGTCGCGCCGCCGCTCGCCGGGAATCCCGATGTGAGCGGCGATCCGAACAAGATCATTGGGATCGTGCTGAACGGCTTGAGCGGCCAAACGGTCATGGGCAAGAGCTACGCGACGCCGATGCCGCCGTGGAAAGGCACGCTGTCGAACAAGCAGATCGCCGACGTGATCACCTACATCCGCAGCTCGTGGGGCAACAAGGGCGGCGCGGTCAGCGAAGCCGACGTCGCGAAAGCGGCCGGCGGCACGAAGTAGCGCACACCGCACGCGTCGTCCGTGAACGAGCCCGCCGGGATTCCGGCGGGCTCGCGCTTTTCACATCGCCGATGCCTGCTTGACGATCGGGACGCGGACGACGCCCTTCGCGGTCCGCACGCTGACGTAGCGCGGCGGCGCGGCGCTGGTGACGCTCAGCGGGGCGATCACGACCCACGTCGGGTGCGCGATGCACAGGTACGACTCCGTGCCGGGCCGCCGCGATTGGACGAGGTCGAACTGCGGCGGGAAGACGTTCCCGACGAACCGCCGGAAGCGCGCGATGGTACACGCGTCCTTCACCAGCGCCTGCCCGGTCAGCCGATATCCCGACCGCGTCCGCGTCCCGCGCAGGTACCGCGCATCGAGCGCGAGCCCCGAGGCGAACGGCGGAATCGTCGCGCGCGGCATGCCGCCCATCGGCATCGAAGTCGCCGCGGCGGTCGGACCGGCGACCGGCATCGCGGTCGGGGGCGTGGTGGTCTGCGCCGTCGCCGCTCCGCCGGCGATCAAAACGGCCGCGCTCGCCAGCGCGGCGACGAGACGAGCTCGCATCGAAAAACCTCGCTTTCGCGGAACGCCCGGCCGCTATTGCGGCGGGCGCTGCATTCTTTCGCTGTCCTCGAAAGGCAACCTCGGCGAACGGACGCCCTCAGTCGTGGCGGCAGCTGGGGCCGGTGACGTGGATCAGTGAGGCCCGGGGGTGTTGTGAGGGAGTTTCCATGACGACGTCGGCTGTGCGGCGCAGGGAGCGGGCGAGATCGGCGAAGCGCTGCGCGTCTTGGGGCCGCGTGACGACCCAGGCTTGGGCGCCGCGGCAGATCGTCGCGACGAAGCCGGCGTTGTTCTTGATGTCACGAACCGGCGGGGCCGTGTAGAAGATCAGGCCGTTGCCGCCGCTCGCGCCGCCGATCGCGATCGTGTCGGCAGCGGTACGGTTGGCGTCGATCGTGCGCGCGATCGGCGGGATCGGCTTGAGCGGCTCCGCGGCCGGCTCGGCGATCAGCGCGATGAACAGCACGAGGCCGCCGCTCGTGAGCGCGAGCACGTACGGCGACCATTGCGCGGTGCTGCGGCGCGCGATCGCGACGACGGTCAGCAGCGAGCCCGCCAGCATCGCGGCGCCGAGGAAGACCAGCTGGTGGTTCAGCGCGGCGAGGTCGAAGTCGAGCCGGTTGCTGCGCGAGAACGCGCCGATCGCGAACGCGACCAGGCCGACGAAGACAGGGATCGACAATGCCGAGTACACCGCGGCGCGCCGGTCGGCGCCGTTGCGCACGCGCTCGAACCACAGCGCGACCAGGATCGCGAGCGCGGGCAGGATCATCGCGACGTAGTTCGGGAGCTTCGTGTTCGCGAAGGTGAAGAACACGAACGGCACGACGGTCCACACGATCGCGAGCCGCGCGAAACCGCCGTCCGGCGCGCGCGCTTCGCGCACTGCGGCGGAGAACGCGACCGGGACGAACGCGATCCACGGGAAGAAACCGAGGATCACGACCGGGACGTAATACCAGAACGGCCCCGTCTGGTTCTCGATCACGCCGGTGTAGCGGCCGAACGTGTAGTGGCCGATCAGCTCGCCGATCGCGCCGGGTCCGACGCGCGCGCCGAGCGCGACGAACCACGGGAGCGTCACGAGCACGTACGCGAGCGCGGCGATCGCGACGGCGCGGCGGCGCGGTCCGGCGATCCGCCCCGCGCGGCGTTCCCACAGCAGCCACACGCCGATCACCAGCGCGGTGATCACCGGCGCGACGGGGCCCTTCGCGAGCGTCCCGACCGCCAGCGCGAGCGCGCCGCAGACGAACGCCGTGTCGCGCCGGCGCGCGCTCCCCGACGGCTCGAACGCGCGGTACCACCACAGCACCGCCGCGGCGATCGCGAAGTCGAGCAGCGCGTCCATGATCGCGAGCCGTCCGACGATCGCCTGCATCAAGCTCGTCGAGAGCACGATCGCCGCGATCATCCCCGCGCGCCCGCCGGCGATGCGCGCCGTCGCGTAACCGACCGCGCCGCCCATCGCGATCGTCGCGAGCGCCGAGGGCAGCCGCAGCGCGAGCGCGGTCGCGCCGAATACCTTCGCGAACAGCGCGGCGATCCAGAAGTAGAGCGGCGGCTGCACGAACCACGGCTGCGCATTCAGGTGCATCACGACCCAGTCGTGCGTGAGCAGGATCTCGCGCGCGACCTCACCGTACGCGGTCTCGCTGTTGTCCCAGAGGGTGCCGATACCGAGCCCCGGCAGGGTGACGAGCGCGGCGAAGAGCGCGCCGAGTAGCGCCGCGCGCGCGGGGACGGATCGCATCTGCTGGAAGATAAGGCTTGTGTACCCCGTCGCCCTCTCGGTTCGCGGCCGGCACGCGGTCGTCGTCGGCGGCGGCGCGGTCGCGGCGCGCAAGGTCCGCGGCCTGCTCGACGCGCGTGCCCGCGTGGCAGTCGTCGCGCCGGAGCTGGCGCCCGCGCTGGCCGCGCTCGCCGAGGCGGGCGAGATCGCGTGGACGCCGCGGCGCTACGAGGCCGGCGATCTGGCCGGAGCGTTTCTCGCGTTCGCGGCGACCGGGGACGGTGCGACCGACGCCATGGTCGTCGGCGAGGCACGCGCCCTGGGAATCCTCGTGAACGATGCCTCCGACGCCGAACGCGGCGACTTCGCCACGCCCGCGGTCCACCGGGCCGGCTCGTTGACCGTCACGGTCGACTCGGGCGGGCTCTCGCCCTCGTTCACCAAGCGCGTCCGCGACGAGCTCGCGCTGCAGTTCGACGCGCGCTACGCCCGCGCGGCCGCGACGCTCGGCGCGCTCCGCGAGCGCGTGAAAGCCGTCGTCCCTCCCGAGCAGCGGGCCGCGGTGATGGCGCACTTCGCCGAGCGCGACCTCGAGGAGCTCGCGGCGATGCCGCCGGGCGCGGTCGAGCACGAGGTCGAGCGCGCCGCGGAGACGCTGGCGGGAGTGGTCCCGTCGGAGACCGCCGCGCTGCGGTGCGCGACGCGCGCGAGCAAGCTCGCGCTGGTGCAGGCCCGCGCGGTGATGGCGGAGCTCGCGAAGAACGGCCTGCCCTCGACAGTGGTCGAGGTGACGACGCGCGGGGACGCGGTCCAGGACCGCTCGATCGCGGCGATCGGGACCGACAACGTCTTCGTCAAGGAGCTCGAGCTCGCGTTGCGCGAGCGGCGCGCCGACTACGCGGTCCACTCGTGCAAGGATCTCCCGAGCACGCTCCCCGACGACATGACGCTCGCCGCCGTGACCACGCGCGAAGACGCTCGGGACGCGTTCTGCTCCGAGCGGTACGCCTCGTTCGACGAGCTGCCGGCGGGAGCGCGGGTCGGGACGTCGTCGCCGCGGCGGCGCGCGCAGCTCCGCGCACTGCGGCCGGAGCTCGTCTACGACGACGTCCGCGGCAACGTCGACACGCGGCTGCGCAAGCTTCGCGAAGGCCACTACGACGCGATCGTCCTCGCCTGCGCGGGGCTCGACCGGCTCGGCGTCCGCGCCGCGCACACCGTGCCGTTCCCGCCCGACCGGATGACGCCGGCCGTGGGCCAAGGCGCGCTGGGCATCGAGACGCGCGACGGCGAGCCGCTCGCCGCCCGGCTGAAGGCACTCCTCGAAGACCCCGTCGCGTCGATCGCCGTCCGTGCGGAGCGCGCCTTCTTGCGGACATGCCGGGGCGGGTGCCAAGCGCCGATCGGCTGCCACGCGACGTGGGCCGAGGGCCGCTTCCAGATCACCGGCGCGATCGCCGCGCCGGACGGCTCGCGGGTGCTGCGGTCATCCGCGGAAGCTGCGCTCGGCGTGCGGGACGTGGCCTCCGCCGAAGCGCTCGCCGTCGATCTCGCGCGCCGGCTGCTCGACGAAGGTGGTGCCGCGCTGCTCGGCGCGGCGGCCGATCGCCCGCTAGCCGGGCACGTGTTCTTGCTGCCGCGGACGCAGGACCGGCCGAGCCGGATCGCCCCCGCGCTGCGCGAGGCGGGCGCCGAGGTCGTCGAGGCGCCGGACAGCGACGCGGCGGCGGCCGCGCTCGGCGAGCGCGTTCCCACGGCGATTCTATTTCCGTCGTCGGGATCGGTCGGGGCGATCGGCGAATACCTCGGCAGACTGAGGGACCATGGGCACCGGCCGGTGGTCGCCGCGATGGGGCCGTCGTCGTCGGAGGCGGCGGGCGCGCGAGGGTGGCCGCCGGACGTGACCGCACCCTCCGCCGAGATCGGAGCGTTCGTACAAACCGTGACCCGTTTCGTCTTGGAGAACGGCCAGTGAACCTCGCCGACCTGACCCGCGCCCGGAACGCGCGCCTCGTCGCCCGCCCCCGCCGGCTGCGCGCCAGCGCGGGCCTCCGCGCGATGGTGCGCGAGACGCGCGTCAACCCCGACGGCCTCGTCCAGCCGCTCTTCGTCGTCGCGGGGAGCGGCGTCGTGCAGCCGCTCGCCTCGATGCCCGGCGTCTCGCGGTACTCGGTCGACACGGTCGTGCGCGAGTGCGCCGAGCTCGACGCCGCCGGCGTGCGCGCGGTGCTGCTCTTCGGCATCCCGGAGAGCTCGGAGAAGGACGCGTTCGCGACCGTCAACTACGACCCGAACGGGATCGTGCAGCGCGCCGCGCGCGCGATCAAGGACGCGCTCCCGCACCTGCTGGTCATCGCGGACCTGTGCAACTGCGAGTACACCGATCACGGCCACTGCGGGATCCTCGACGCGTCGGGCGACGTCGACAACGACCGCACGCTCGAGGTTCTCGCGAAGACCGCGCTGACGTACGCGCACGCCGGCGTCGACATCGTGGCGCCGTCCGACATGATGGACGGTCGCGTCGCGGCGATCCGGCGCGCGCTCGACGACGACGGCTTCACCAAAACCGCGATCATGTCGTACGCGGCGAAGTACGCCTCGGCGTTCTACGGGCCGTTCCGGGAAGCGGCCGAGTCGACCCCGGCGTTCGGCGATCGCCGCACCTACCAGATGGACCCCGCCAACGTGCGCGAGGCGCTCAAAGAGGTGCGGCTCGACGTCGAGGAAGGCGCCGACGTCGTGATGGTCAAGCCGGCGATGGCGTATCTCGACGTGGTCCGCGCGGTGCGCGAGATCACCGATCTCCCGGTCGCGGTCTACCACGTGAGCGGTGAGTACGCGATGCTCAAGGCCGCCGCGCAGAACGGCTGGATCGACGAGGAGCGCGCGGTCGACGAGACGCTCACCGCGATGGCGCGCGCGGGCGCCGACATCATCATCACCTACTTCGCCAAGGACTATCTGCGGAGACTCCGCGCGTGAGCGAACCGCGCGCCGCCGTGTGCATCCTCGCCGGGGGCGAAGCGACGCGGCTGCCGGGGAAGCTCGCGCTCGAGGTCGGCGACGTGCCGATGCTCGTGCGCGTCTACCGCAATGTCTCGCCGGGGCGCGAGACGTGGCTCTCGACGAAAGGACCGTTGCCGGAGACCATCGCCGCGTACATCGGCGAGCCGCCGCAAGTCGTCGACCGGTGGCCGCTGCGCGGTCCGCTCTCCGGGCTGATCTCGACGCTCAGCGAGATCGACGCGGAATGGGTGTTCGCCGTCGCGGGCGACTCGCCGTTCGTCGACGCCGCGTTCATCGAAGAGCTGGAAGCGTGCGCGAGCGACGATTACGACGCCGTCGTCCCGATGCACGACGCGAACGCGAAGCGCATCGAGCCGCTCGCCGCGCTGTACCGGCGCGAGGTGTTCGTGCGCGAAGGCCTGCCGGTGCTGCTCGGCGGCGACGGTGCGCTGCGCCTCGTGATCGACCGGTTGCGCGTGCGGTGGTATCCGGTGCGTGACGAGCGCGCGTTCGCGAACGTGAATACGCCGGACGACTACGCGAAGATCCGCGAGGCGCTCGCGTGACCGACGTCGCGAAGACCGGCAATCCCGACGTCGACGCGGCAGTCGCCGCCGAACCCGTGAGACGCGCGGGGTCCGAAGCCGCGTTCGCGGCGGCGAAACGCGTGATCCCGGGCGGGGTGAACTCCACGGTGCGCGCGTTCAAGGCGGTCGGCGGGACGCCGGTGTTCGTGCGCGAGGCGAAGGGGGCGTATCTCGTCGACGTCGACGGGAACCGCTATCTCGACTACGTTCTCTCGTGGGGTCCGATGATCGCGGGCCACGCGCATCCGGCGGTCGTCGAGGCGCTGCAGCGCGCCGCGGAGCGCGGCAGCTCGTACGGGACGCCGACCGAGTACGAGACCGAGCTCGCGGAGCTGATCGTCGCCGCGGTGCCGTCGGTCGAGAAGGTGCGCTTCTGCTCGTCGGGGACCGAGGCGACGGCGAACGCGGTCCGGCTCGCGCGCGGCTTCACCGGGCGCGACAAGTTCGTCAAGTTCGAGGGCTGCTATCACGGCTCGGCGGACCCGTTCCTGATCGCCGCGGGATCGAGCGCGCTGACGATGGGCGTCCCGAACTCGAAGGGCGTCCCCGCCGCGACCGCGCGCGACACGATCATCGTGCCGTACAACGACGCGGCGGCCGTGCGCGCGGCGTTCGAGGCGAACCCGGGCGAGATCGCGGCCGTGATCGTCGAGCCGTACGTCGGGAACATGGGGCTCGTGCTCCCGCAGCCCGGATTCTTGCGCGCGCTCCGCGTCCTCACGCGCGAGTTCGGCGCGCTGCTGATCTTCGACGAGGTGATGACCGGCTTTCGGGTCGCCCGCGGCGGGGTCCAGGCGCGCGAGGGCGTCCTCCCGGACCTCACCACGCTCGGGAAGGTGATCGGCGGCGGGCTCCCGGTCGGCGCCTTCGGCGGCACCGCCGAGATCATGGACCGGCTCACCCCCGACGGCGACGTCTTCCAGGCCGGGACGCTCTCCGGGAACCCGCTCGCGATGGCGGCCGGGATCGCCACCCTGCGGCTGCTGAGCGACGACTCTTTCGTGCGGCTGGAGGCGCTCGGCCAGCGTATGATGGACGGGATGGCGGAGGTGTTCCGCCGGCACGGCGTCCCGCACACGGTCGCCGCCGCCGGTTCGATGGTCGGGTTCTTCTTCGCGGACGGTCCGGTGACCGATCTCGCGAGCGCGAAGCGCGCCGACACGGAGCTCTACGCGCGGTTCTTCCACGCGATGCTCGACCGCGGGTTCTACTTCGCGCCCTCGCAGTTCGAGGCGGGCTTCCTCTCGCTCGCGCACACCGAAGCCGAGATCGGGCGGACGATCGACGCGGCGGACGACGCGCTCACGAGCATCCTTCGACAGGCTCAGGATGACATGGTGGCTGGGCGGGGTGCGGGATGCCGCTAGTCTGTCTGGGGTTGTCGCATCATACGGCGCCGGTCGAGGTGCGGGAGCGGCATGCGTTTCCGCCGCACCGGATGGGCGAGGCGCTGATCGCGCTGCGCGACTACGAAGCGGTGCGCGAGGCGCTGATGCTGCAGACGTGCGGGCGGCTCGAGATCTACGCCGAGCTCGAGGACTACGAGATCGGCGTCGGCCAGCTGAAGTCGTTCCTCGGGAACTTCCGGCACGGCGACGTCTCGGACATGGACTCGTACATGTACACGCTGCTCGGGACGCAGGCGATCGACCATCTCTTCCGGGTGAGCACCGGGCTCGACTCGATGCTGATCGGCGAAGCCGAGATCCTCGGGCAGGTGAAGGACGCGTACGTTCAGGCGCAGCGCGCGCACTCGCTCGGCAAGACGCTGCACACGCTCTTCCGCGAGGCGCTCGAAGCGGGCAAGGCGTCGCGCACGCACACCGCGATCTCCGGCGACAGCGTCTCGCTCGCGACGGCCGCGGTCGCGTACGCGAAGCAGCACGTCGGCGATCTGAGCGGCAAGAGCGTGCTGATCGTCGGCGCGGGAAAGATGGGCGCGCTCGCCGCGCGCCGGCTGAAGGCCGAAGGGGCGGGCGACATCGTGGTGCTGAACCGCACGCACAAGCGCGCGCAGGCGGTCGCGAGCGAGCTCGGCGAGATCGCGCGCACCGCCGAGATGCCCGGGCTCGTCAACGCGCTCAAGGACGCCGACGTCGTCGTGACCTCGACCGGCGCGTCGCATTTCGTGATCACGCCGGGAAACCTCGCCGAGGCGATGCTGGCGCGGCCGGAGCGGCCGATGTTCATCGTCGACATCGCGGTACCGCGCGACGTCGATCCGGAAGTAACGCGGATTGCGGGGGTCGGCGTCGTGGACGTCGACGCGCTGAAGGACGTCGTCGACGTCACGCTCGAGAAACGCCGCGAGGCGATCCCGCTGGTCGAGGAGATCATCGCCGGGCACGTCGAGCGCTTCCAGCAGTGGTACCAGTCGCGCGTCGCGGTCCCGGTGATCGCGTCGCTGACGCGCAAAGCGGAGTCGATCCGCGAGGGGGAGCTGGAGAAGCTCTTCGCGCGCCTCCCCGATCTGACCGAGCGCGAGCGCAGCCTGATCACCGGGATGTCGCTGACGATCGTCTCGAAGCTGCTGCACAGCGCGATCGTGCGCATCCGCGACAAAGCGGTCGAGAACCGCGCCGAGGCGCTCACCCACGCGCGGATCATCGACGAGCTCTTCGAGCTGCAATCGCTCTCGGAGGATCCGTCGCTCGCGCCCGGCGCCCCGCCGCTCGACTCGTTGGAAGAGCTCGCTGAGTGACCCTTCGACAAGCTCAGGGTGACACGGAGAGTGGCAAGGTGTGGCTGGTCGGTGCGGGCCCCGGTGATCCGGGGCTTTTGACGCTCAAGGGGGCGCGCGCGCTCGCGCAGTGCGACACGCTGGTGTACGACTATCTCGCCTCGGCGGCGATCGTGAGCCTCGCGCCGCCCGACTGCGAGAAGATCTACGTCGGCAAGAAAGCCGGGCAGCACACGCTCTCTCAGGACGAGATCACCGCGCTGATCGTGCGGCTCGCGCGCGAAGGGAAGAAGGTCGTGCGCCTCAAGGGCGGCGACGTCTTCGTCTTCGCGCGCGGCGGCGAGGAAGCGGCGGCGCTCGCGGACGCCGGCGTGCCGTTCGAGATCGTCCCCGGGATCACGTCGGCGATCGCGGCGCCCGCGTACGCGGGGATCCCCGTGACGCACCGCGATCACAACACCTCGTTCACCATCGCGACCGGTCACGAAGACCCGACGAAAGGCTACTCGTCGCTCGACTTCGCGAAGCTCGCGAACCGCAAGGCGACGACGATCTTCCTGATGGCGATGGGCAACCTCGCCGGGATCGTCGCGAAGCTGCGCGAGCACGGCCTCGAAGGCGACACGCCGGTCGGGATCGTGCACGAAGGGACGAAACCCTCGCAAGAGGTGCTCACCGCAACGCTCGACACCGTGGTGGCCGAGGTCGAGCGTACCGGAATCACCGCGCCGGCGATCGTCGTGATCGGCGACGTCGTGCGCGAGCGCGAGCGCATCCGCTGGTTCGACGGGCAGCCGCTCTTTGGCAAGCGCGTCTTGATCACGCGCCCCGCGCACCAGGCGGACGACCTCGCCGCGCGGCTGTGGGAGATGGGCGCCGAGCCGATCGTCGCGTCGGCGATCGAGATCGCGCCGCCGCCGGATGTCCAGGCGGCGCGCGACGCGGCGGCTCGCGTGCGCGAGTACGGGTGGATCGTCTTCACCAGCCGCAACGGGGTCGACGCGTTCTTCGACCGGCTCGGCGAGCTGGGCCGCGACGTGCGCGCCTTCGGCGACGTGCGGATCGCCGCGATCGGGCCGAAGACCGCCGCAGCGCTGTCCGCGCGCGGCTTGCGCGCCGACCTCATCCCGTCCGCGTACGTCAACGAAGCCGTCGCCTCCGAGCTGCTCGCGCGCACCGCGCCCGGCGACCGCATCCTGCTCTACCGCGCGCGCGAGGCGCGCGATGTCCTCCCCGACACGCTGCGCGAGCACGGCCGCATCGTCGACGTCGTCGCCGCGTACGAGACGCGCACGGTGCACGATCCGCAGCTCGCGGAGAAAGCCGCGCGCGCGGACGTCGTGACGTTCACCAGCTCGAGCACGGTGCACGGGTTCGTCGAAAATGTGCCGGACGCGGCGATCGCGCTGCGCGGGAAGACCGTCGCCGCGATCGGGCCCATCACCGCGCGAACCGCGGGCGACGCCGGGATTCGCGTCGACGTCGTCGCGGACGAGTTCACCGCCGACGGCTTGCTGCGCGCGCTCACCAGTCTCGCGAGGAGCGAGGCGTCGCGGTGAGGATTCGCAAGCGGTTCCGCTTCGAGTCCTCGCACGTGCTGCCGCACCACACCGGAAAGTGCGCGCGGCTGCACGGCCACTCGTACCGCCTCGAAGTGACCGTTCGCGGGGCGTTGCACGAAGGCGGCTCCGAGAGCGGGATGGTGATGGACTTCTCCGAGCTGGACGCGATCGTGAGCTCCGAGGTGGTCGAGCCGCTCGATCACCGGCACCTGAACGACGTCGTCGAGAACCCGACCTGCGAGCGCATCCTGCTCTGGATCGCCGCCGCGCTCGCGCCGCGTCTACCCGGGCTCGACGAGCTCGTGCTCTGGGAGACCGCGTCGTCGTGCGCGATCCTGCGCGCCGACGAGCTCGCCACCGTCAGCGGCGGTCTAACCTCGCAACCGTGACCTGGCCGTCCGTCCTAATCGGCGCGCTGTTCGCGGGAATCATCGCGCTCGTCGCGTGGCGCGCACACGCGCTCACGCCGAGCGGCGCGATCGCCGCGTTCGCCGTCGGCACGCTGACGTTCGCGAGCGGCACGGTCGGCTTCACCTTCGTGCTGCTCGCGTTCTTCGTCCCGTCGGTGCTGCTCTCGCGGCTCGGCCGCGCGCGGAAACGTGCGCTCGTCGACATCGGCAAGCACGGCGCGCGCGACGCGATGCAGGTCATCGCGAACGGCGGCGTTGCGACACTGTGCGCGGTCGTATGGGCGTTCGACCACGATCCGCGCTGGGCGCTCGCGTTCGGCGGCGCGTACGCGGCCGCGACCGCCGACACGTGGGCGACCGAGATCGGCACGCTCGCGCGCAGGCAGCCGCGCTCGATCCTGACGTTCCGGCCCGTCGCGACGGGGATGTCGGGCGGCGTCACGCTTCCCGGGACGCTCGCCGAGGTCGCGGGTGCGCTCTGGCTCGGCATCGCCGGGCTCGCCGGGATCGCCGCCGCGTACCTGCTGAACGTGCACGACATCGTCTCCTGGCCGGCGAGCGCGCCGGCGGTCTGGGTCTTCCCGGTCGTCTGGCTGCTCGCCATCCCGGCCGGCGGGATCGCGGGCGCCACGCTCGACTCGCTGCTGGGCGCGACGGTTCAGGAGCTCCGGCGCTGCGACGCCTGCGACCGCACCTGCGAGACCGACCCGCACGCCTGCGGCGCGCCGACCCGGCTGATCCGCGGGCTCCCCGGGGTCACGAACGACCTCGTCAACCTGCTCGCCACCGCGGCCGGCGCCGCGGTCGCCTACGGCCTGGCAAGCATCGTCGCGCGCACGTGGGACAGCGGCTGGCGGTGAGCGCCCCGCCGATGCAAGTGTCGAAACCGACCTAGGTCCGGGCGGAGTCCAACGCGACGTGCGACGATCCGCCGCACGAGAACGCTATGGCAACGCAACTGACCCAAGACCGCGACGTCAGCGAGCACGGCGCTCGGCTGATCCTCATCACGCTGGGGATCATGGCGGCGACGCTGATGCAGACGCTTGACTCGACGATCGTCAACGTCGCGCTCCCCACGATCCAGGGCAACCTCGGCGCGACCCAAGAGGAAGGCGCCTGGGTCGTCACGGGCTACATCATCTCGGCGGTCATCGTCATCCCGCTCACGCCGTGGCTGCAGATCCGCTTCGGGCGGCGGCAGTACTACTCGGCGGCGATCATCGGGTTCACGATCGCTTCGATGCTGTGCGGGATCGCCGGCTCGATCCAGCAGCTCATCTTCTACCGCATCCTGCAAGGGCTCTTCGGCGGCGGTCTGATCGCGACCGGACAGGCGTCGCTGCGCGACACGTTCCCGCGGCATCTGCTCGGTGCGTCGCAAGCGGTCTTCGCGCTCGGCGCGATCGTCGGACCGTCGGTCGGCCCGACCGTCGGCGGCTGGCTCACCGACAACTTCTCGTGGAACTGGGTGTTCTTCATCAACCTCGTCCCGGGGATCTTCGCCGCGATCGTGATCCTCACGATGATGCGCAATCCCAGCGAGGCGAAGCCCGTCCCGGTCGACGCGCTCGGTCTCGGGCTGCTCGCCCTCGGGCTCGGCTCGCTGCAGTACATCCTCGACGAAGGGCAGCGCAACGACTGGTTCTCCGATCCAGTCATCCGGCTGTTCGGCGTGCTGACGGTGGTCGGGCTCGTCACGTTCGTCGGCTGGTCGCTGTGGGGCACGAAGCGCCCGATCGTCGATCTGCGCGCGTTCAAGTACCGCGCGATCGCGGCGGGGAGCGCGCTCGGCTTCGCGATCGGCTCGGTGCTGTTCGGCGCGACCGTCATCTTGCCGCAGTACGTGCAAGGCGTCCTCGGCTTCACCGCGACGCTCTCCGGGGAGCTGATCTTCGTGCGCGCGGCGTTCATCGCGCTGCTCACGCCGTTCATCGCGCGGCTCGCAGGGAGCGGGCGCATCGACACGCGCGTGCTCCTCGTCACCGGGTTCACGCTGATCGGCGCGAGCCAGATCTGGCTCGGCAACATCACGACCTCGCTGAACGACTTCAACTCGATGCTCGGGCCCGCGATCATGGCGGGGGTCGGCCTCGCGATGCTGTTCGTGCCGATCAACATCGCCGTGCTGAGCGCCGTGCCGCCGGAAGCGGTGCCGAAAGCCGCGGCGTTCCAGTCGCTCTCGCTGCAGCTCGGCGGCTCGTTCTCGACCGCCGCGCTCGTCACGCTGCTCGCCCGGCGCAGCGCGTTCCACCAGAGCGTCCTCGCGCAGAGCGCGACGCCGGACAACGGCGCGCTGCAGATTCTCGCGCAGCAGACGCACAGCGCCGGCACGGCGCTGGGTCTGATCTACCAGCAGATCGTGACGCAGGCGACGGTGATGGCCTACGCCGACGCGCAGTGGGCGCTCGGCGCGCTGACCTTCGTCCTCGTCCCGCTCGTCTTCGTGATGCCGCGCCGCCGCAAGGGCGCCGCGGCACCGGTCAACATCCCGGTCGAGTAGCGCCGGTCAGGACGCCTTCGCGGCCTCTCCGTACTTCCGGTCGAGATACGGGATGATGTCGTCGTCGTCGTCGAGGACGACGTCCCCGTCGACGAGGACCGGGATCGACGTCTGGCCGGAGACGCGCTTGACCTCGTCACGCTGCGCGTGCGAGTGCGGCACGTTGACGTTCTTGTAGTCGAGCAGCAAGTCGGTCAGCTTCTTGCGCACGCGCGCGCAGTACGGACACCACTCGGCTTGGTAGAGGACGATCTCGGTTTCGCGGCCCATCGAGTCTTCAGGACCGCGCGCGCGGGAAAAGGTTGCGCGGGCGGCGGCGTCGGAGAGGCTCTAGGCGATGGTGGCCGCCGAGCGAGCTCCACGGCGTGACCGCATCGCGATCGCCGGCTCGATCGCGATCCATTGCTGCGTGCTCGCGCTCGCCGCGACGACGATCCTGCGGCCGACGATCCCCGTCGCCGAGCCCGACGAGCGGACGCTCTTCACGAGCTTGCTCCGCATCGAGCACCGCGAGGTGCACCGTACCGCGCGCCCGCACGCCGTTGCGGCGGCGGCGAGCCCGGTGACCGCCGCCGTCCGCCCGGTCGTGATCCACGCAGCGGTCGCGCACGAGCGCGCCTCGCACCCGCAGTTCGTGAAGGCCGAGCACCGCGCGGCCGCGGTTGCGCTCGTGGTCCCGAGCGAGCCGCCGCAGCGCGTCGAGCGAAGCGTCGCGCAGGCGCCGCCGGTGCAGGCCACGGTCGCAGCGCGCACCGTCGCCGCGGTCACCGCCTCGACGGCGGCGCCGAGCGCGGCCCCCGCCGCGCCTCAGGTCGCACCGCCGCGCGACGACGGGATCGGCAACTTCGGCGAGACGTATCCCGCCTCGATCGACCCTTCGCTGCGCGGCACCGTGCTCGCCGGGATCAACGGCGTCGTGGTGCGGATCGCGGTCGACGAGAACGGCCGGCCGACCTCGGTCGAGTTCGTGCGCGCGCCGGCGGATCCGGCGCAGCGCGACGAGCTGCGCTCGCGGCTGCTCGCCGCGCGCTTCATCCCGGCCGCGTGCAACGGCCTGCGCTGCGCGGGGACGGTCGAGCTCCGCAGCTGAGCGGACCTCGCCCCGACCGAGCAGGGGAACGGCAGCGAACGGCGCACGCCACCGTTCCTTGCACTTGTCGGCGTCACGAAGGGGTGCACTTAGTATGGCGATCGGCTCTTTTTCACATCCGGCGAGCGACGGCCTCACGCAGCTCCTGAGGTCCGCTACCGCCGGAGCGGCGAACGCCGCGGTCGCGCCGAGCGCGAGCGCAAGCCTGAGCGCGAAGCTCTCGTTCGGCCCGCTCAGCAAGCTCTTCGGCACGTGGGTCGGCGATCAAGGCTGGAACCTGATCGCGATCCCGACCGGCGAGAAACCGAAATTCCAGCTCATCGTGCGGCCGTACTACGAGACGATCACGTTCACGCCGATCACCTCGCCGGTGCTGAACCACGGCGGCCCGACGACCGAGTCGATCATGGGCGCGCTGTACAGCCTGCAGATCAACGACAAGATCACCAACGAGCTGCTGCACATCGAGAACGGGATGTGGCTGCTGCTCAGCGAGGGACCGACGCCGCCGCCGGAGCTGATGGACGGTCAGCCGACGATCGCGCGCCAAGCGACGGTCCCGCACGGCGACTCGGTGCTCGCGGTCGGGACGTGGTCGACGGACTCCGGCGCGCCGGAGATCCCCGACGTCTCGTCGCTCCCGCAAAACGACGAAGGCTCGCAAGAGGGCTACACCGACCCCTACATCCGGCCGAACTTCGAGTTCCCGCAATTCCCGACGGAGACGCCGTTCAAGCTGCTCTCCGACGTCCTGGCATCACAGACGGTCGTCGAGACGACGACGTTCACGGTCGGGACGACGCCGATGGGCGGGATCGTGAACCTGCCGTTCATCCGCCAGCACGTCGACGCGACGCAGTTCACCGCGGCGTACTGGGTCGAGACGGTGCAGGGCGATGACGGAACGACCTTTCAGCAGCTCCAGTACGCGCAGAACACGATCCTCGAGTTCTTCGAGTTCGACGGCCCGGGCAAGGTGCGCTGGCCGCACATGAACCTGAACACCTTGGTGAAGCTGTAGCGCGCCGCGCTACGGCTTCACGCTAGCGCTTCTCGATCTCGAACGGGATCCCGAGCTCGCCGGCGAGCTTCTGCAGGCCGTCCCACACTTTCACGTGGACCGGGATCCCGCTGCGGCGGTGCTCGATCGTCTTTTCGTGCTCGATCTCGCCGGCGACGTAGATGCGCTCGTGGCCGGGCGCTTTCTGCGAGTCCTTGAACGCGCGGAGCTCCTTGTCCATGTCGGCCTTGAACTGCTCGGCGTCGCGGAAGCCGTCGATCGAGAACGCCGCGAAGAAGTGCGAGATCTTGCCGGGCATCGGCGGGTCGCTCGGGAGCGGGAGATCGTTGCCGAACGCGCCGCCCGAGAGCACGCCGCAGAGGATGTCGACGAGCAGCCCGAGGCCGTAGCCCTTGTGGCCGCCGTTGTCGACGCCGTAGCCGCCGAGCGGGAGCAGCGCGCCTTTGAGCGCGACCTGCGGGTCGAGCGTCTCGTGGCCGTGCTCGTCGATCGCCCAGCCGGGATTGAGCTGCTTGCCCTTGCGGTTGTAGACCTCGAGCTTGCCCTTCGGGACGGTCGTCGTCGCGAAGTCGAGGACGAACGCCGGCTCGTTCTTGGCGGGGATCGCGAACGCGAGCGGGTTCGTGCCGAGCAGCACGTCCTTGCCGAACGTCGGCGCGCCGTAGCGCACGCTGTTCGTCGATGCGATCCCGATGATGTCGCGGTCGAGCGCCATCATGGCGTAGTAGCCGGCGATCCCGAAGTGGTTCGAGTTGCGCACCGCACCGAACGCCGCGCCGTTCTGGGCGGCCTTCTCGAGGACGCGCTCCATCGTGCGCTTCGCGGTCGGATGGCCCAGGCCGTTCCCCGCGTCGACCAGCACCGAGGTGGGCGTCTCGCGGACCGTCGTGACCTCGGGCTTCGCCTCCATCTGACCCTTGCGGATGCGGCTCACGTAGTACGACTCCAGCCGCGCGACGCCGTGCGACTCGATCCAGCGCAGGTCCGCGGCGACCAGGACGTCGGCGACGATCGCCGCGTCGTCGGGGGTCACCCCGACCCGGGTCAGCACTTCGGAGACGAACGACTTGAGCTCCGGCTCGGTAGCGAGGCGGTACTCGGAGGTGACGGCGCTGGTCATATCCCCGTAAGTATACCCCGGCGGGAATCGGCCGCGTAGCGACCCTCGTCGGAGAGGGCGAGCAAGTTCAGCGGCCGGGTCGGGACACCGATGATCGTGTGGTGCCCTACCGCCGCGCTCGGGTCCGGTATGCCGTCGCCACCGCGGTCGCCGCGATGGCGTTCACGTCGGCCGCCGGCGCGACGATCTCCGCCTTCCACGAGATCGAGGCCCGGCAGGCGAACGCGGCGGCGATCGCCTCGGCGGCCGAGGTGGAGCGCTCCGCGTTCGTCGCGCTCGTCGACGAGGAGACCGGCGTTCGCGGCTACGTGGCGACCGGCGACGCGGCGTTCCTCGAACCCTACTGGGCGGGGAGCGCGCGCTACGCTGCATACCGCTCGCACGGGCGGCCGGTCCCCGACCGGCTCGCCGGCGCGGCCCTCTCTCACTTCGGCGCGCGCGGCGACACGCTGCAGCGTTACTTCCGTGACGAGCGGGTCGCGGTCGGCCGCGGCGACCGTGCCGGAGCGCTCGCGGCGCTGCCGGCCGGGAAGGCCGAGTTCGACCGGCTGCGGGCGGAGGACGCGGGCGCTTCGGACGCGTTGCGCGGCGCGCTCGCCGTCCAAGGGGCCGCGATGAGCGAGGCCGTGCGCACCGCACGCTCCGCGATGGTGGTCATCGCGCTCGTGCTGATCGGGGTCGTAGCGGCGGCGGCGCTGATCGTCCGCCGTGAGAACACCATGGTGCTTCTCGCCCGCCGTGACGCGCTCACCGATCTGCCGAACCGCCGCGCGTTCGACGAGCACCTCGAGGGCGCGCTCGCGCGCCGGCGGCACGAGGAGCTCGCCGTCCTGTACGTCGACCTCGACGGGTTCAAGCCCGTGAACGACCGGCTGGGCCATGCGGCGGGCGATGCGGTCCTCGCGGCGTGCGGCGAGCGCTTGCGCAGCGTGCTGCGGCCCTCGGACTTCATCGCGCGGCTCGGCGGGGACGAGTTCGCCGCGATCGTCACGGTGGACTCGGCCGACGATGCGGCGGCGATCGCGTCCCGCATCGAAGCTGCGCTCGACCGCCCGTTCGCGGTTCACGCCGAGACCGCGTCGCTCGGCGCGAGCGTCGGCGTCGTGCTCGTCCCCCACGCCGGCGTCACGCCGCGCGAGGTGCTGCGCGCGGCCGACGATGCGATGTACCGGGTGAAACGCGGCCGCACGGCGGGCGCCGCGAGCTAGGACTTTTCGCGCCGGGCGCGCGAAGCGCGACCCGATGGTCGAGCCGGCGCCGGAACTTGTCGACGAGCTCCGCGCCGCGGTCCCGGGCGGGGTGCTGACCGAGGCCGAAGATCTGATCGCGTACGGGTTCGACGGGACGTTCTACGAGCGCGTCCCGCCGCTGGTCGTGCTGCCTACGACGACCGCGGAGGTGAGCGCGGTGCACCGCATCGCGACGGTGCGGCGCGTCCCGATCACGCCGCGCGCGATGGGGAGCGGGCTCTCGGGCGGCGCGGTCCCGCTCGACGGGAGCATCGTGCTCGGCGTCGCGCGGATGGACCGCATCGTCGAGATCGACGAGATCGACCGCGTCGCCGTCGTGCAGGCCGGCGTGATCAACGCGCGGCTGCAAGCGGAGGTCGAGAAGCGCGGGCTCTTCTACCCGCCCGATCCGTCGAGCCTCAAGCAGAGCGCGATCGGCGGGAACGTCGCGGAGAACGCCGGCGGCGCGCGCTGCCTGAAGTACGGCGTGACCGGCGACTACGTGCTCGCGCTCGAAGTCGTGCTGCCGGACGGGACCGCGATCCGCACCGGCGGGCGCACGGTGAAGAACGTGACCGGCTACGATCTGCGGCGGCTGTTCACCGGCGCGGAAGGGACGCTGGGGACGATCACGGAGATCACGCTGCGGCTGTTGTCGAAGCCGCGCTTCGCGCGCGCGCTGATGGCGGTGTACGACCGTATCGACGACGCCGCGGAGACGACGACGGCGGTGATGGCGAGCGGCGTGCTGCCCGCGGCGATCGAGCTCGTCGACAACCTGACGATGCGCTGCGTGGAGACGAACACGCCGATCGGGTTGCCGGTCGACGCGGATGCGATCCTGATCTTCGGCGCCGACGGGAACCACGAGGACGCGCTCGCCGCGGATCTCGCCGCAATCGAGCGGATCGCGCGAGCGCACGGCGCGCGCGAGATCCGCATCTCGCGCAGCGACGCCGAGGCGGAGCGCTTGTGGGCGGCGCGGCGTTCGATCTCGCCCGCGCTCGCGCGGCGGCGCCCGAACAAGCTCGGCGAGGACGTCTGCATCCCGCCGCGCGCGCTGACCGCGCTGATCCGGCGCGTCCGCGAGATCGCGCGCGAGCACGCGCTGGAGATTCCGGTCTTCGGCCATGCCGGCGACGGGAATCTGCACCCGAACATCCTCTGCGACAAGCGCGATCCCGAGGAGATGCGGCGCGTCGCGCTCGCCGCGCGCGCGATCTTCGAGGCGACCGTCGAGCTCGGCGGGACGCTCTCCGGCGAGCACGGCATCGGCCTGCTGAAGAAGCAGTTCATGGAGCTCGACGTCGGCCGCGACGCGCTCGCCGTCATGCGCGCCATCAAGGACGCGCTCGATCCGCTCGGGATCATGAACCCCGGCAAAGTCTTCCCCGACCCCGGCGGCGCGGACGCATTTCGGCTGTGAGCCGGGCGGAGCTTCGCGGCTCCCACCGAAGTCCGGACGAACCTAGCGCTCGGAGGGACGGGGAGATGGCGAATCAGCTCGGTACGCTCAAGCACGTCGTTCTGCTCATGCTCGAGAACCGGTCCTTCGACCAGATGTTGGGCTTTCTGTACGAGACGAGCGGCAACGTCTCGCTCGCGAATCAGCCGTACGACGGGCTGACGGGAAACGAGTCGAATCCCGACGACACCGGGCGGACGTGGAAAGTGTTCAAGATCGACCCGGCGCAGCACACGTACTTCATGCCGGGCGCGGATCCCGGCGAAGGCTACCACAACACGAATTACCAGCTCTTCCGCACCGACACCCCGACGCCGGGGCAGACCGCGACGAACGACGGTTTCGTGATGAACTTCAAGGCCGCGATCGCGTCCGATCTGGCGAAGCATTACCAAGACTCGCTCCCCGGGACGGTCGCTTCCGACATCATGGGGATGTATCCGCCGGAAGCGGTCCCGATCATGTCCGCGCTCGCGAAAGGCTTCGCGGTGTGCGACCGGTGGTTCGCGTCGGCGCCGACACAGACGATCCCGAACCGCGCGTTCGTCGGCGCGGCGACCTCCCAAGGCCATCTCGACAACCAGGTCAAGACCTTCACCTGCCGGAGCATCTTCGGTTTGCTCTCGCAGAACGGCCTCGACTGGGCGATCTACGGTTACAACCGCGATCCGATGACGCGGCTCGACTTCACCGATACGCAAGAGGCCGACGAGAAGCACTTCGGGCACTTCCGGGACTTCCAGGCGCGCGCGGCGGCGGGAACGCTGCCCGAGTACACGTTCCTGGAACCGAGCTGGAGCTCCGACGGGAACAGCCAGCACCCGAACTACGACGTCGCGCTCGGCGAGCAGCTCATGCACGACGTTTACTACGCGCTCCGGAACGGCCCGGGCTGGAACGACACGCTGCTGGTGATCACGTACGACGAGCACGGCGGGAACTACGACCACGTGCCGCCGCCGTGGGGCGCCGCGCCGCCGGACGACAGCGTCGGCGAGTTCAACTTCGACTTCACGCGCTTCGGCGTGCGCGTCCCCGCGCTGCTGATCTCGCCGCGGATCGCGCCCGGCACGGTGTTCCGCTCGCGACAGGGCACGATCGACCACACGTCCCTCCTCAAGACGATCGAGGAGCGCTGGGGGCTGGGCCCGCTCACGGCGCGCGACAAGGCGGCGCCCGATCTGGGCGACGTGCTGACGCTCGCGGCGCCGCGGCGTGACGATCCGCTCGCCGGGATCGCGATCCCGGCCTCGAGCGGCGCGCATCCCAACGCGGCGGAGCCCTCACTCATGGAGAAGATCCACGCGTCGCGCGTCTCGAAGCTCCCCGTGCGGAACGACAAAGGCACCTACGACCAGCACACGCCCCCCGATCTCTCCTCGAGCGCCGCGATCGGTGAGTACATCCAGGCGCGCACGGCCGCGTGGACGCAGCATCTCGAGCGCCTTCGCGCGCGACACGGCGCGCACGCGCTCCGCACGACGCCGGCCGTACCCGGCAAGAGATCGCAGTCGAGATCCAAGTCCAAGACGAAGGCGAAGGCGAAGGCGAAAAAGCGCCGCCGGTAGCGCGTGATCCTGGCGCTCGATCAAGGGACGACGAGCTCCCGCGCGATCGTGTTCGACGCGCGGGGCTCGGTCGTCGCGTTCGATCAGCGCGAGTTGCCGCAGATCTTTCCGCAACCGGGGTGGGTCGAGCACGATCCGCTCGCGATCTGGGAGACGCAGCTCGAGGTCGCGCGCGGCGCGCTGCGCAACGCGCGGCTCTCCGCGGCCGACATCGCGGCGATCGGGATCACGAACCAGCGCGAGACGACGATCATGTGGGATCGTGTCACCGGAAAGCCGGTTGCGAACGCGATCGTGTGGCAGGACCGGCGCACCGCGGCGATGTGCGACGTTCTGCGCGCGCGCGGCGTCGAGGAGCTCGTGCGCGCGCGGACCGGGCTGCTGCTCGACCCGTACTTCTCGGCGACGAAGATCGCGTGGCTGCTCGAGCACGTGCCGCGGCTGCGCCGGCGCGCCGAAGCGGGCGAGATCGCGTTCGGCACCGTCGACTCGTGGCTGATCTGGAACCTGACCGCCGGCGCGCGGCACGTCACCGACGTGACGAACGCCTCGCGCACGATGCTCTTCGACATCCACGAGCTGCGCTGGAGCGAGGAGCTGCTCGCGGCGTTCGACGTCCCGCGCGCGCTGCTCCCGGAGGTGCTGCCGTGCACCGCGGAGTTCGGGACGACGGCGGTCGAGCATCTCGGCGGCTGGATTCGCATCGCGGGCGTCGCCGGCGATCAGCAGGCGGCGCTGATCGGACAGGCCGGCTTCGCGCCCGGCATAGCGAAGAACACGTACGGGACCGGCTCGTTCGTCGTGCTGAACACCGGCGAGCGCGTCGTGCGCAGCGAGCACGGGCTGCTGGCGACGGTCGCGTTCGCGTTCGAGCCGCGGCGCGCGGCGTACGCGCTCGAAGGCTCGATCTTCGCGACCGGCGCCGCGGTGCAGTGGCTGCGCGACGGGCTCGGGATCATCGAGCGATCCTCGGACGTCGAGCGGCTCGCGCGCGAGGTCGACGATGCCGGCGGCTGCTTCTTGGTCCCGGCGTTCACCGGGCTGGGCGCGCCGTACTGGGACCCGTACGCGCGCGGCGCGATCGTCGGGATCACGCGCGGGACGACGCGCGCGCACATCGCCCGCGCGGCGCTCGACGCGATCGCGTATCAGACCGCCGACGTCGTCGACGCGATGGAACGCGACGCGGGCATCGCGCTCGCCGAGCTGCGCGCCGACGGCGGCGCGTCGGCGAACGATCTCGTGATGCAGCGCCAAGCCGATCTGCTGGGCGTCCCGGTGGTGCGGCCAACGTGCCTCGAGACCACCGCGCTCGGCGCCGCCTATCTCGCCGGGCTGCAGTCCGGCTTCTGGCCCGACGCCGACGCGCTCGCCGCGATGTGGCGCACGGACACGCGGTTCACGCCCGCGCTGAGCCCCGCCGAGCGCGACGCGCAGCTCGCGGGCTGGCGTCGAGCGGTGCTCATCTCGCGCGGTGCCGTACCGAGGACAAACGGGGATT
Source organism: Candidatus Elarobacter sp. (assembly GCA_036264835.1). Classification (GTDB taxonomy): domain Bacteria; phylum Vulcanimicrobiota; class Vulcanimicrobiia; order Vulcanimicrobiales; family Vulcanimicrobiaceae; genus Vulcanimicrobium. The sequence goes on along the minus strand of DATAQE010000062.1, from coordinate 4,116 downwards.
AAGAACCAGCGCCGCAGTAGCAGTTCTCCCGCTACCTGGAGGTACCGATGGGCCATCACACCGCGTTCTCCGAGCTCCTGCGAGCGCTCGCTCGGGAACACGCGCGCACGCTGGTCATCGGCGGGCTTGCGAAACGCCTGCACGGCGAGGTGAGCGACGCGCGCGACCACTGCCTCTGGTACGACTGCGAGGAGGAGAACGCCGCGCGCGTCTACCGCGCGCTCGCGCGGATCGGCGCCCCGCTCGACGGCGTCGAAGTCCCCGATCTCAACGACGTGGACTACGAGTTCCGCTACGGCGAAGGCGACGACGAGATCTGCCTCTTCGGCGGCATCGACGGCACGACGTTCTCCGACGCCTGGACCGAGCGCCTCGAAACGCACTGGAACGACGTCCCGCTCTGCGTGATCGGCCGCGCCACCCTGCGCGCGACCGAGCTCGCGGAGCGGCCGTAGGTCAGATCAGCTCGTCGATCAGCGAGCGCGCTTCGGCGTCGGCTTCGGCGAACGTCGCGTCGCCGTCGACCGCGCGGTCGTAGGCGGCGGCGATGCGGCGCTTGACGTTCGTCTGCGCGCGCTCGTGCTCGAAGTCGCGGTCGGTCGGGCGGTACATCGTCACGTACTGCGCGAAGTTCTCGCGCGCTTCGGTGAGCGAGTACCCGTGGTTCGGACCGCTGGCGACCTCGTCCGGGCGCGGTGAGCCCGACGGTGCGCGCTCGGCGTCGTCCTGACCGTCGTCCTCCCAGCCGCAGAGCGGGCAGATGTCGTACGCGCGCCGGCCGTTGATCGTCGGATAGCCGCAGCACGGACACGTCGCGCGCACCCCTTCGTGCAGCTGCTCGCGCAAGCGCTGTTCCGGTGTGAGCTCCGGAGCGAGCACGTCCTCGAACGTATCGCGCCGGAGCTCGAACGCAGCGCGGTCGAACGCGTGATGGATCACAGGGTCGTTTTGCCCAGCGCGGAGAGGATCAACTCGACGGCGAGGATCGCGGTGCGGTTCTCGTTGTCGAGGATCGGGTTGATCTCGGTGATCTCGAGCGAGCCGAGAGTGCCGCTCTGCGAGACGCCTTCCATGAGGACGTGCGACTCGCGGTACGTCAGGCCGCCGCGGACGGGGGTGCCGACGCCGGGGGCTTCCTGCGGGTCGACGCCGTCCATGTCGAAGCTGACATGCACCGAGCACTCGCCTTCGGCGACGATCGTGAGCACCTCGTCGACGACGTTCGCCATCCCGCGGCGATCGACGTCGGCCATCGTGAACGCTTTCACGCCGAGCTCGCGGATCGCGCGCTTCTCGCCCTCGTCGACGTCGCGCAGCCCGATGAAGACCATCCGCGACGGATCGACCGCGTGCTCCTGCAGCGCGAAGTGGACCGGCATCCCGTGCACGTTCCCCGACGGCGAGGTGAGCGGCGTGTTGATGTCGCCGTGCGCGTCGACCCAGATCACGCCGGGCGCCTTGCCGCGCGCGCGCGCCACGCCGGCGATCGTCCCCATCGCGATCGAATGGTCGCCGCCGAGCACCAGTGGGAACCCGCCCGCGCCGATCACCTCGCGCACGACCTCGGCGAGCTCCTCGCACACCGCCTTGATGATCGGGAAGTACTTCGCGTTCTGCTCGGCGATCGTCGCCGACTCGGGGACCGGGACGCGCAGGTTCCCGTGGTCCGTCACGTCGATGCCCAGCTTCTCCAGGGACTCCTTGAGCCGCGCGTAGCGGATCGCCGAAGGGCCCATGTCGACGCCACGGCGGTCGGCGCCCAGGTCCATCGGGACGCCGATCACGTCGACCCGCGTGATAGGACGGCGGTCCGGGACGAACGCCGGCGTGGATTGCGAGATCACGCCGGAACCATTCGCCGCGCGGAGCGGCTTGCTCTTGTGACGAACGGGCCCGCGTGGTGCCGCTCGAAATCCTCAGCTACGCGGGCTATGCGGCCGCGCTGCTGACGCTGGCCGCGTTCTTCATGACCGACACCGTCCGGCTGCGGCAGATCGCGCTCGCCAGCAACGTCGCGTACGCGGCGTGGGCGGTCGCCGGCCACCTCTACCCGACGCTGGTGCTGCACTGTCTCCTCTTCCCGCTCAACGCGTGGCGTCTGCGGCAGCTCCTGCGCGAGCGCGGCCTGATCGAGCGCGCGATGACGGCCAGCGAGGTCTCGCCGGCCTGGCTCACGCCGTTCATGGAGCGCCGGCGCTTCACCAAGAACACAGTCCTGTTCCGGCGAGGCGATCCGGCCGACGGGCTCTACTTCCTCGCGGACGGGACGCTGATCATCGAAGAGCTCGGCGTCGAGCTCTTCCCCGGCGCGCTGCTCGGCGAGATCGGGATCTTCTCGCCCGACGGGAAGCGCACGCAGACGGTGCGCGCCGAACAGACCTCCGTCGTCTACGTCATGCGGCGCGACGAGGTGCTCGCGCTCTACCGGCGCGACCCGGCGTTCGGGATCTACCTCGTGCGGCTGATCACGAGCCGGCTGGTCGAGGACGTCGCGAAGCTCAAGGCGAGCCCGGCGACGCCACCGGCGGCCGGGTCTCCGCCAGCGGCTCCGGCGTGAGCGCCGGTTTCGCGACCGTGCGCGAGACGCCGTGCGGGAGCAGCTTCTCGATCAGCACGCGGATCATCGCGGCGACCGGGACCGCGAGGAACGTCCCGACCAGCCCGAACAATTCGCTGCCGCCGAGGATCGCGATCACGATCCAGAACGGCGAGAGCCCGACGTTCTCCTTGAGCACGCGCGGCGCGACGAAGTTGCCGTCGATCTGGTGGATCACGAAGATCAGGACCGCGACCAGCAGCGCGTGCGGCCACCCGCCGGTCGCGAACGCGAGCGTGACCGCCGGGACGAACGCGATCAGCGCGCCCGCGTACGGGATGAAGTTGAGCGCGCCGGAGACGACGCCGATCAGCAGCGCGTACGGCACGTGCGTGAAGAACAGCATCACCGTCAGCATCGTGCCGAGGATCGAGCCGTCGATCAGCTGGCCGCGGATGAAACCGCCGACGACCTTGTCGAGGTCGGCGATGATCTCTTCCGCCTTCGGGCGGTTCTTCGGCGGCAGCAGGCCGAGAAAGCCTTCCTTGATGTTCTCCGCGTCGAGCAGCATGTAGGCCGCGAGCACCGGCACCACGATCAGCGTCGCGACGACCGAGACCGTCGAGAGGACGACGGTGATCGTCTTCGTGGCGGTGTCGTACGCGTTCGTCTGCAAGAACGTGCCTATCTGTTGCGGCAGCGTCGCGAGGTACGCGCGCTCGTCGGGCGGGATGCGGTGCAGCCACGCATTGTTCGGGTCTTGGACGAACGACACGAGCCCGCGCACGAGCCCGGGGACGGTCTTCACCGCGCCTTGGATATCCGAGATCAGCGGCGGGATCAGCAGCTGCATGATCGCCGCGCCGAGGATCGCGATCAGCACGTAGACGATCAGGATCGAGAGCGCGAGCGGCAGGCGCTCGTTGAAGCGCCGGACCAGCGGGTAGACCAGGTACGCGAAGAACAGCGCGATGACGAACAGCATCGCCGTCGCCTTGACGTTGCCGAGAAACTCCAGAACGCCGACCAGGAGATAGATCGAGATCGCGATCGCCGCGACGGTCTTCAGCCAGAACGTCACGCGGCGCTCGGCCCGCGACATCGGGCGGCGCGGTCGTGGTATCTCGGGCGGTCTCGCGGCGGGATTCACGCCCGCTCTCTTCCCCGCATGCGAGAGGCTGCCCCGCACAAACGTCGTAGGAGGGCGCGATGCGGTTCCCACGGCGCGCGGCGGTCCTCGCCCTCGCGGCGGTATCGATCTGCGCGACGGGCGGCTGCGCGTCGCGCCAGGCCGCCTCCGGCGCCGTGCGGATCGGGATGGTGACGGACGTCGGCGGGCTCGGCGACCGTTCGTTCAACGACTCCGCGTACGCGGGGCTCGTCCGCGCGAAGAACGAGCTGCACGTGCAGACGACGGTCCTGCAGTCGCGCTCGGCGGCGGACTACCAGATCAACATGACGGTCCTCGCGAACAAAGAGTTCAGCGAGATCTTCGCGATCGGGTTCCTGATGGCGCGCGACGTCACCGAGGTCGCGGAGCGCTATCCGAAGCGGCACTTCTCGATCATCGACGCGGTCGT
>DATAQE010000096.1:0-3888 GCA_036264835.1 Candidatus Elarobacter sp. | reverse complement strand
TGTCGTTCCTGAGGTTCTCGTGCTGGTACAGTTGTTCGAGCGGACCGACCTGGGCGTTGTCGGGGATGATGACGAACATGCTCGGGATCGAAGCGGCCTTGAGCGCGGTCACGGTATCGCGCTCCGCGGCCGCGAAACGCTCTTTCCAGTCGGGTTTGGGCAGGAAGTAGCCCATGTCGTACGTGTTCGCCAGAATGATGACCAAGTCCGTGCCGCTGAGCGACACGATCTCCTTCGCGAACGACGCCTGCCCGCCGATCCCCTGCGTCGAGATCACGCTGAGCACGCGCGGCGTGCGCCCCGTCGCCTTGAACGACGGCACGGAACGCAGCAGCGTCTGCACGCGCACGCCGATCGAGTCCTGCGCGTCGGAGTCGAGGTAGACGAACGAATTTCCGAGCACGACGATGCGGTACTCCGACGGCCCGCGCGCAACGCGGAGCAGACTTTCGGGATATGTGAAGCCGCGATCGCTGCGAAAATCGCTTACTTCTAGGATGCGCTTATGGCCGCTGTCCGCCACGAACAGCCGGCCGGCGCGGTCGAACGCGATCCCCATCGGGCCGTGCAGTACGGTCGACATCCCGCTCTGCCAGGCGTTGCCGAGCAGCGCATCGGCGCGCGGAAAACCGTTCAGGAACTGGAGCGTTTGATCGCCGCCCAGATGCCGCACGGTATCCTCACGCAGGTCGGTGAAGAACGTGCCCCCGCCGAACGGATCGCACGCCACGGCGTACGCGCTGCCGAGCTCCAGCCCGCCGCTGATCGGCGACGGAAACGAATTCGCCGACGGCACGCGTCGCGTGCTGTGGTCGCCGCGGTTGTACATGACGAGACCCTGGGCGTCCGCGATGACGACCGTGCCGCCCGGTTCCACGCAGATCCCGGTCACGCGCTTGTCGACGGTCACGGCGACGGTCGACACCGTGCCGCTCCGGTCGATCGCGCGCACGCCGTTGGAGGAGTCCGCGACGAACAGCACACCGTCGGCCGCTAATGCGATCTGCCGCGGCGAGGCGAACGTCCCGACACCGCGCGCGCCGTCCGCCGCGCCGGCCGTGCCGCACGTCCCGGCAAACGTCGTCACCGCGCCGCCGGCGATTGCGCGGATGCAGTGGTTGCCGGTGTCGGCGACGTACACGGTGCCGTCGGCGGCGACCGCGAGACCGCCCGGGCGGTTGAACTGCGCTTGCGCCGCGGGGCCGTCCTTGAAGCCGACCGGCACCCAAAGCCCGCCGGGGATCGCCGTGCCGCTGCCGGCAACGGTTGCTACCGTACCGTCGGGATGGACGACGCGCACGCGCTGTGCGGCGGTGTCGGCGACGAACAGGTCGCCGCGCGGGCCGACCGCGAGCGCGGTCGGCATGATGAACTCCGCCGCCGCTTTCGGACCGTCGACGGTACCGGCACGACCGGTCCCCGCGAAGACGGTCATGTGCGCCGTTCCGTCGGCCGCGGAGGCGGGTGCGGCGACAGCGAACGCGGCCACGAGAAAAAGAGCGGCGAGCAAGGCGGACGATGGCGTTCGCATGGACCGGCCGTTTTTCGGCAGCCGGGACGCAACCCTGCACCCGAACTGCAGCGCTTTTTTCATGGAGCGGGCGGCGGGAATCGAACCCGCGACTCTTGCTTGGAAGGCAAGGGCATTACCACTATGCAACGCCCGCGCTCGGGTCGAAAGGCTGTGTTACGAAAGCAGCGGCGCGTGTCCTGGCGAACACACGCCGCTTGCTTGCCTTGGTGGGCCGGGGTGGATTCGAACCACCGTATCGCTTTCGCGAGCCGAATTTACAGTCCGGTGCCATTAACCACTCGACCACCGACCCACGGTGGGGACCCGCCATGATACGGGGCGCCCGAGTGCCGTTCCTACCGCCAGGGCTGACGATGTGCCGGCGCTGAAAAGGGAACCGCCGCGCCGACGTACCCAAGTGGTTGACGGGACCGCACTTGTAATGCGGCTGCGAAAGCACACGTGGGTTCGAATCCCACCGTCGGCTCTGCATCTTTTCGCGCCGCGCGGCCGGTCAGCGTACGACGTGAGCGATGCGATCGAGGTCAGACCGTTGTGGCGCCGGAGCGGCGGGCTTGCGCTCGTCTGTGAGAAGTGCTTGAACGTCCGCTTCCCCGAAGACTTCCCGGAGCACGCGGGCGACGAACGGCTCAAGCTGCGCGAGTGGCTGAAAGACCGGCTCAAAGCGGAAGGGCATTGGGGCGCGATCCGCGCGACGGGCACGACGTGTCTCGACGTCTGCGCGCCCGGCCGCGTCACGATCTTCATCGATCCGATCGGGCGCGGCGGCCAGCAGAAGTGTCTCGTCTTCGACCCGCTCGAAGACCGCGAGCTCATCTATCAGACGATCGTCCGCGAGCTCGCCCCCGGCGCTCACGCACCCGCACCGGAGACCGCCTCACCGGCGGTCGCCTCACCGAGCGGAACCTGATCGCGCGACACCTCTCCCGCCGCGGTGCCGGCCCGCGCTGCGAACGCGCAGAGCACCAGCAATAGCGCACCCGCGACCAGCGGGAGCTTCTCCATCTCGACCCGCAGGTCGAACGCGCGGAACTGCGGCAGCTCGGTGCGGTACTCGAAGATCCGGCTCGCCTGATCGAGCGGCCCGATCGCGGGCGCCGGCGCGCCGGCGACGGAGATGTCCGGCGGCTGCGTCGGCAACGTGTGCAGCGCCGCGAACGCCGCCGCGAGCACCAGCCAGCCCGCGAGCGCGACCGCCAGCCGCCGCACCGGCTCGCGGCTGAGGCGCCCCGCCGCGAGCCACGCCGCCGCGAGCGCGCTCACCGACGTCGCCACGATCAGACTCCGCCACGGAATGACGCCGGTCCAGATCACGGAGTACAGCACCAGCGGCAGCCCCGCGAGCGCGCGCGGCACCGCGCGGAGCGATGCGACCATCAGCGCCGCACCGACGCCGGCGAGGATCTGCACGCTGTGTGAGTACGCGCCGCCGACGGACGCGACCGCCGGCGGCAGCAGCACCAGCACCGCGCGATCGCCGCTCACCCGGCTGAGCCGCACCGCCGCCCACACGCCGAGCGCGATCAGCAGCAGATACGACGCCTGCCCGGCGCGGATCGCCGCGGACGCCGGCACGCCGCACAGCGCGAGCAGGTGTGTAAGGCTGTACTGATACGTGAACCACACCTCGGCGCGCGTCTGCGCCGGCAGCGTGCGCGTGAAGTACTCGACGTTCTCCGCGAACCCGAGCGTCGCGACCGAAAGCACGCCGAGCGCCGCCGCCGTCACCACGAGCGCCGCGCGCGCCCGCGGCGCGAACAGCAGCAGCGCGACGAACGCGGGCAGCGCGAGCTGCGGCATGATCATCGCGAGCGCGACCTGCACGCCGGCGGCGCGCCATGCGCCGCTTCGCGCGCAGAGCGCCGCGCACGCGAGCAGCGCCGCGACGACCGGCGTCGGCTCCGAGGTGTCGAGATTCCAGAACCCGACCAGCACGCCGACGATCGCGAGCACCGCCCACGACGGGAACCGCGTCAACCTCGTGAGCGCGACCGTCGCGACGCCAACGCCGAACAGCAGCACGGCGAGCCAAGCCAGATGCGCCGTGCCGTACGGCAACAGCGACATCACCGTGAAGAGCGCCATCACGTAGCCGGGGAACGGCGAGGGCACCACCTCCCACGAAGCGTTGATCGCACCGCCGAACTCGCCGCGCCGCTGCTCGCAGGCGCGCAGCGGCTCGACGCGGTACGGGTCCGCGCGCTCGCGCACGACCTCGCCGGCACAGTAGAACGTGGTGAAGTCGTTCGCCGCGTGCAGGAACGGTCTCGGAAAGATCCGGTCGTGCACCACGATCACCGCGAGCACGACGGCGTTCTGGTCGCCGTCGTGCTCGCGGTGATCGTGGTATCATT
>DATAQE010000055.1:0-6737 GCA_036264835.1 Candidatus Elarobacter sp. | reverse complement strand
GCCTCGATCGGCGTCTCGTCGGTGAACTTGACGAAGTCCATCATCTTCTGCAGCCGCTCTTGTCCGAACAGCCGCATCAGCTCGTCCTCGAGCGCGATGTAGAAGCGCGTCGTCCCGGGATCGCCCTGGCGGCCCGAACGCCCGCGCAGCTGGTTGTCGATCCGGCGCGACTCGTGCCGCTCGGTGCCGATGATGTGGAGCCCGCCGAGCTCGGGGACGCCTTCGCCGAGCTTGATGTCGACGCCGCGGCCCGCCATGTTCGTCGCGATCGTCACCGCGCCGTAGAGTCCGGCGTCCTTGATGATCTGCGCTTCCTGCTCGTGGTACTTCGCGTTGAGGACGTTGCACTCGACGCCGCGCCGGCGCAGCATCCCCGCCAGCCGCTCCGACTTCTCGATCGAGCGCGTCCCGACCAGCACCGGGCGGCCCTTCTCGTGCTCGGCAATGATGTCGTCGATCACCGCGTTGAACTTCGCCTCTTCGCTGCGGTAGACGATGTCGGCGAAGTCCTTGCGCCTCACCGGCTGGTTCGTCGGCAGCACGACGACGTTGAGCCCGTAGATCTCGCGGAACTCGCGCTCCTCGGTCTTCGCGGTGCCGGTCATCCCGGCGAGCTTGTCGTAGAGGCGGAAGTAGTTCTGGAAGGTGATCGTCGCGAGCGTCTGGTCCTCGCTGCGGACCTGCAGCCCTTCCTTCGCCTCGATCGCCTGGTGGATGCCCTCGGAGTAGCGGCGCCCGTACATCAAACGGCCGGTGAACTCGTCGACGATCACGACCTCGCCGTCCTTGACGATGTACTGCTGGTCCTTGTGGAACAGGTTCCACGCCTTGAGCGCGGCGTTGAGCTGGTGGGTGAGCTCGAGGTTGCGCTGGTCGTAGAGGTTCGAGACGCCGAGCATCTTCTCGACCTTCGCGACGCCCTTCTCGGTGATCGGGGCCGCGTGCGCCTTCTGGTCGACGGTGAAGTCCTCGTCCTTGACCAGCCGCGGGATGATCTTCGCGAACTGCCCGTACAGCTCGGTCGCGTCGTGGCCTTGGCCGCTGATGATCAGCGGCGTGCGCGCCTCGTCGATCAGGATCGAGTCGACCTCGTCGACGATCGCGAAGTTGAGGTGGCGCTGCACCATCTGGTCGAGCGTCCACGCCATGTTGTCGCGCAGGTAGTCGAACCCGACCTCGTTGTTCGTCACGTAGGTGATGTCGGAGTCGTACGCGGCGCGGCGCTCCGGCGGCTCGAGATCGTGCTGGATCACGCCGACGCTCATCCCGAGCGCTTCATAGATCGGCCCCATCCACTCGGCGTCGCGCTTGGCGAGGTAGTCGTTGACGGTGACGACGTGCACGCCTTTGCCGGTCAGCGCGTTCAGGTAGACCGGGAGCGTCGCGACGAGCGTCTTCCCTTCACCGGTGCGCATCTCGGCGACGTTGCCTTCGTGCAGCGCCTGGCCGCCCATGATCTGCACGTCGAAGTGGCGCATCCCGAGGACGCGCTTCCCGACCTCGCGCACGACTGCGAACGCCTCGGGCAGCAGCTGGTCGAGCGTCTCGCCTTTCTCGAGGCGCGCCTTGAACTCGTCCGTCTTCGCGCGAAGCTGATCGTCGGTGAGGGCGGAGATCTCGGGTTCGAGCGCGTTCACGCGTTCGGCGGTCCGCCGGAGCTTCTTCAGCTCGCGTTCGTTGCCGTCGAACAAGGTCTTCAGAAAGGCCATACCAAGGTAGAACCGTTCGCCGCCCGGGACGGTTCCTCCCGAGCGGACTTCAGGGCGATAGCGGGGTCTTCGCGGGGCGGTTGAGCTGGTCTACCGGCACTGCCCGCAACAAGTTTCCGACGGTGACGAAGCGGTAGCCGGCCTTCCGATAGGCGGCGACGACCTCCGGGAGCATCGCCACGGTCGCCTGCCGGCCGCTGTGGAGCAACACGATCTCCGGCGCCGTCGCCCGCGAGAGCAGGTGGTCCCGAAGGGCGTCCGCGGGGACGGCGCGCCAGTCGCCCGGATCGTCGCTCCAGAGGATCGTGTCGTACCCGGCCGACTGCGCGTCGCGCAGCGTCGCCACCGTGTACCGGCCGTGCGGGGGCCGGAAGAGGCGGCGCTCGGCGGGGTCGGGCGCGATCCGCTCGAGCGCCGCGGCGCCGTCACGGAGCTCGCCGACGACCGCGGCGTCGCCGAGCTGGTCGAGGTTCGGGTGGGTCAGGGTGTGGTCGGCGATCTCGTGGCCGCCGGCGGCGATCGCGCGGGCCAGGTCCGGGAACTGCTCGGCGTCGCGCCCGATCAGGAAGAACGTCGCCGGGACGCGCAGATCGCGCAGCGTCTGGAGCAGCAGCGGCGTCACCACCGGGTACGGGCCGTCGTCGAAGGTCAGTGCGACGAGCTTCGGCCGCTCGGCCGCCGGCGCGCGCGCTCCGCCGAGCAGCGCGCCGATGCGCGCGGCCAGCGACGGCCGGGCGAGCGCCGCGGCGTCGGCGCCGCGCATGACGACGACCGGCGCCAGCAGGTCGCTCGACTTGAGCCACAGCCGCCACCCCGCGTAGCACCCGAGCACGATGACGAGCAGGCCCACCGCCGCCGCGATGAGCCGTCCGCGCCGCGCGGGACGGCGGCCTTCAGGAGATCGCCGCCGCACCCCTCAGCGCGCCGGTGCGGCGGACGAGGTCGGCACCGCGGTCGCGGCCGTGCCGGCGTAGTCGCGCCCGACGATCACCGTGACGACGGTGTGCGGCCCCGGCGTGGCGTCGGTCGCGGGAGCGACGGTCGCCGTGGGAACGCCGAGGTCGGCGCGAACCCGCTCGCCGACGTACGGGACGGTCGAGGCCGGACGGATCTGCGTCGTGTCGTAGCCGAACGTGTCGGCGTTCGCGACCGAGTCAACGACGTAGCCGAGCTTGGTGAGCCTCGCGGAGACCTGCGTCGCGACGCCGGCGATCCCGCTCCCGTTCTCGACCGCGACGTGCACGTTCGACGGCTTCACCGACTGGATCGCGGTCTGCGGCGGCGGCGTCACGTTCCCGTACGGCCCGAGCAGCTCGGCGACGAGCCTCGCCTTCTGCGCCGAGTCCGGGATCGCGACCTCGCCGCCGTACGGCGTGTCCTTCGTGTCGACGTACTTCAGCGTCTCGGCCTTGCTCAGGTCGGCCTGGTTCGCGTCCTTGAACGACCACGCCAGCGACTTCTCCTCGTCGAAGCTGAGGTTCGTCATCACGTTCTTGTTGAGCGCGCCGATCAGCGGGACGATGTGGACGAGGTCGTTGAGCTTCTGCGACTTCAGCTTGGTCATCGTGATGTGGATGACTTGCTGCTGCCGCTGCGTGCGGCACAGATCGCTGCACGCGTCGTGGCGGAAGCGCGTGTACTCCATCGCCTTCTCGCCGTTCATGTGCTGCAGCCCGGGCTTGAAGTGGATGTGCAGCTGGCCCCAGTTGTCGTCGTAGTCCATCTGCTCGGTCACCGGGACGTCGATTCCGCCGATCGCGTTGACGAAGTCCTTGAGCCCGTTCGCGTTCACCACGATGTAGCGGTCGAAGTACGTCCCCTTCTCGTTCTTCGGCAGGCCGAGGAAGTCGCCGATGACCTGGTCGGCGAGCTTGACGCCGCCCTGCGAGTACGCCTCGTTGATCTTCGTGTCGTGCCCGTTGACGATCGCCTCGGTGTCGCGCAGGACCGAGATCAGCTTCATCGACTTCGACGGGAAGTCGATCCCCGCCACCATGATCGTGTCGCTGCGCGCGCCCTTCGAGTAGGGCATCCCCTTCTCGTCGCGGTTGAAGTCGGTGCCGAGCAGCATCACGTAGATGCGGTCCTTGTGGAACACCTCGGCCGGCGGCGGGACGAAGGTGACCGTCTTGACGAGGCTCGTCCCGAAGTCTTCACCGGTGCGGATCATGTGGTACGCGACGAAGCCGAAGAACGCGCCGACGGCGATCAGCGCCGCGCCGAGCACGTACGCGAAGACCGTCTTCCAGCGGCTCGAGCGGCCGCCGCCGCGCGGCGGCTCCGCGCGGCGCCGCGGGCGGTCGTTCGGCGGCGCCGGCGGCGGAGGATCGGCCACGAGATATTTGCCCATCAGACGGCGACCTCCGTGCGCACCAGCGAACCATAGAAATCGAAAGCGGTGTTGCCGTCGAGGCGCACCTCGGCGAACGCGCCGATCGGCGCCTCACCGGTGAACGCGACGACGCCGTCGACGCCGGGCGCCTCGCCCATCGAGCGCCCGACGAGCACCTCGCGCAAACGCAGCCCGACGGCGAGCGGATCGGTCTTGCGCAGCGTGCGCCGCTCCTCGACGAGAACGCGCACGGTGTGACTGACGCGCCGCGCGCGCGCGCGCTCCGACGCGCGCCGCTGCGCATCGCGCAGCCGCAGCAGACGCCGGCGCTTCTCGCGCTCCGGCACCTGGTTCGGAAGCTCGGCGCCCGGCGTGCCGTCTTCGCGCGAGTAGGTGAAGAAGCCGACGCGGTCCAGCTCGGCGCGCTCGATCCAGTCTTCCAGCTCCGCGACGTGCTCCTCGGTCTCGCCGGGGAAGCCGACGATGAACGTCGAGCGCATCGTGATCCCGGGGACGCGGCGGCGGAAGTCCTCGACGATCTCGAGATACCGCGCGCCGTTCGAGGGCCGCAGCATCCCGCGCAGCACCGGCGCGCTGACGTGCTGCAGCGGCATGTCGAGATACTTGCAGACCTTCGGCAGCTCCGCCATCGCGTCGATCAGCTCGTCGTCGACCGTCGCGGGATACAGGTACAGCAGCCGGATCCATTCGATGCCGCCGATCGCGTGCAGCTCACGGAGCAGCGAAGCGAGCCCGCCGCGGCGCATCCCGCGGTCGCGGCCCCACATCGAGGTGTCCTGCGCGATCAAGATCAGCTCTTTCGTCCCGCCCGCCGCGAGCGCGCGCGCTTCGGCGAGGATCGACTCCGCGCTGCGCGAGCGGAAGCCGCCGCGCAGCTGCGGGATGATGCAGAACGTGCACGGGTGATCGCAGCCTTCGGCGATCTTCAGATACGCGGTCGCCGACGGCGTGGTGATCAGCCGCGGCAGGAAATCGTGCTCCGGCTCGGCCTCGAAGCCGAGCCGCACCGGCTTCTTGCCGGCGAGCGCGTCGTCGAGCAGCTCGGCGATCGACGCGTAGGCGCCGGTCCCGATCACGCCGTCGATCTCCGGGATCAGCGACTGCAGCTCGTCGCCGAAGCGCTGCGAGAGGCAGCCCGCGACGATCAGCTGCTGGCCCTCGCGCTTGCGCTCGGCGTGCTCGAGGATCGTCTCGGTCGACTCGGCCTTCGCGGGGTCGATGAACGCGCAGGTGTTGACGACGACGGCGTCCGCCGCGTCGGTCTCCGGGACGAGCGCCCACCCCGCCGCGCCGAGCTTGGCGATCATCACCTCGCTGTCGACGAGGTTCTTCGCACATCCCAGCGAGACGAACGAGACGGTCCGGGTCCGTTCGGCGGTCGCAGTCATCGGTAGTTCACGAACTGCAGCGGAAGCTCGTAGTCGAGCTTCTTCAGCAACTGTTGCACTTTTTGCAGATCGTCCTTGGACTTCCCTGAGATGCGGATCTGCTCGTCCTGATACTGCGCCTGCACCTTGAGCTTCGCGGCTTTGATCGCGTCCATCAGCGGCTTGGACTTGTCCTTCGGGATCCCGGCCCGGATCGCGATCTTCTGGCGCAGCGCCGAGCCCGACGCGGCCTCGGGAGCTTTCGAGAGGTCGAACGCTTTGAGGTCGATCCCGCGCTTGACCGCCTTCGACTGGATGATGTCGATGACGTTCCGCAGCTTGAGCTCGTCGTCGGCCAGGACCGTGATCGATTTGTCGTCGTTCTCGATCGACGCGACGGAGTTCTTGAAGTCGAACCGCCCGGCGATCTCCTTGCGCGCCTGGTTGAGCGCGTTGTCGAGCTCTTGCGGATCGACGCGCGAGACGACGTCGAACGAGGAGTCGGCTGGCATTGTCTGTTCGGTGATTCCTCGGGATCAGAGTGGGTAGCGCTGCTCGACGACGTCGCCTTCTTTGCCCATCGGCCCGGAAGAACGTCCGTTCACGGTGACGAGCACGCCGCCGGCGTTCCCGGCGCGTAGCTCGGCGACTTTGCCGGTGAACGTCCGGGCGGTCCCGGCGGGGAAGATCCCCTCGATCTTCGTCGCCCCGTCGACGGTGACCCGAAGCCAGGAGCGCTGGGTGAGGCGAATCGCGAGCTGGTGGTGCACGGCGGGCGCCGGCGATCCGCTCGGCGCCGCCGAGGGGACCGGGGCCTGGGACCCCGGCGGAGCCGCCGCCGGTTGCGGCGCCGCGCTGCGCGCCGCGACCGGTCCGCCGCCGGCGGACCCGCCTTTGGCGTACTGCCAGTACTCGTAGACGACGAAGACGACCAGGACCAGCGCGACCAGCCCGCCGGCGATCGCCAGCCACGACGGCCCCGACCGCTCGCGGTCCTCGGTGAAGTCGATCGCGGTGACGGCGTGGGCCGGGCGCTCGGGCGGAGCCGACTGGTTGAAGCGGGCGACGGCGTCCTCGCCGTCGAGGCCGAGGAATCGCGCGTAGGTCCGGATGAACCCCCGCACGTAGACCGGCGCGCCGATCGCTTTCCAGTCCTCGTTCTCGATAGCGTTGAGGTACACCGAACGGATGTGGATCTGTTCGGCGACGTCCGAGAGCGTGAGCCCGCGCGCTTCTCGCGCGCTTCGGAACTCCTCTCCGAGCGCAGCCATGACTGCGAACCTTTGCGGGCGCACCTGGTTCTCCTGG
>DATAQE010000019.1:0-2589 GCA_036264835.1 Candidatus Elarobacter sp. | reverse complement strand
TGTCGGCGATCTCGCGGACGAGCCGCCCCATCTGCCGCGCGAACCCCGGATCGACGCCGAGATCGCCGACCGGATCCCCGGCGACGACGTCGTAGCCTGCGCTCACCACGATCAGCCCGGGCCGGATCCGCTCCGCGAGCGCGCGCAGCATCCGCGTGTGCAGCGCGACGAACCCTTCGGTCGCGATCCCGTTCACGCCGATCGGCACGTTGACCAGCGCGGCGCCGGGCACGACCCGGTTGTCGCGCGGATCGCCGGTCCCCGGATACGCGGGATCGGCGTGCGAGCCGGCATACGAGACGCCGCCCCCGATCATCGCCTGCGTGCCGTTGCCGTGGTGGTAGTCGAAGTCCCAGACCAGCACGCGCTTCCCTTCGCGCTGTGCGTACGTGCGCGCCGCGATCGCGGCGTTGTTGAAGACGCAGAAGCCCATCCCGCGCGCGGGCTCGGCGTGGTGGCCGGGCGGGCGCACGAGCGCGAACGTCCCGCGCCGCCCGTCGGCCGCGGCTTCGAGCGCGACCAGCGTCGCGCCGGCGGCGCGCGCCGCACCCTCGTACGAGCTCGCGTCGACGAGCGTGTCGCCGGTGACCAGCTGCGCCGCGTCGCCCGCTTCGAGCGAAGCGCACGTGCGGCGGACCAGCTCGATGTACGCGGCCGGGTGGACGATCGCGATCTCGTCGGGCCGCGCGACGCGCGAGTCGGCGCGCTCGCCGAGCATCCCGCGGCGCGCGAGCTCGGAAGCGACGACGCGCACCCGGTCCGGCGATTCCGGGTGCGGAACGCCGTTCAGGTGCGCGCCGAGGCCGTCGTCGTACGCGACGAGCATCGCGTTATCAGCGCTGGCTGGTCGCCGTCGGCTTCTTCGGCGCGGGCGTGCTCTTCGCCGCGGGCTTCTTCGTCGTCGACGACGGCTTCTTCGCGCCGTTGTTCTGCTGGCGGTCGATCGCGGCGATCAGCGACTTGACCTGGTTCGAGGCCTGCGAGCCGGGGCGCACGTTGCCGAGCAGCTTCTGGTACGCGCTCTTCGCCTTGTCGAGCTGGTGCGCGCCCTGGTAGCACTGGCCGAGCCCGTAGAGGATCTGCGGGTTCTGCTTGGAGAGATCGGGCGCGCCCTTGTCGAGCGCGTCGTACACCTGCGCGCACTCGTTGTAGTTGCGGAGCTGGAGATCGGCCTGACCGAGACCCATCAGCGCGTCGGGCGTGTGCTGCAGGTTGTAGGACGCCTTGAACTCCGTCGCGGCCTGCGAGAACTGCCGGTTCGCGGAGTAGGTCGCGCCGAGCAGCAGGTGCGAGCGCGGGTCGTTCGGCGCCAGTTCGCTCACGCGCTTGAACTGATCGATCGCCTGCGGGATCTTGTTCTGCGCGGCGTAGAGCTGGCCGAGCCGCGCGACGGCGTCGACCTGGTCGCGGTTCGGGCCGGCGCCGGCGACGAACTCGCGCTCGGCGGCCGGGTAGTCTTTCTTCGCGAGCAGATACTGGCCGTACGACGTGTGCGCCGAGAGAACGTTCGGGAACTCGGAGATCGCGCGCTTGAACGCGGCGTCCGCCTCGGAGTCCATCTTCTCGTTAGCGTAGAGCGTCGCTTCCTGATCGATCACCGCGACCTTGTCGTTCGGATCGGTCTGCAGCTTGTAGATCGCGTCGTACGAGGCCATCGCGTCCTTGACGTTGTGCTGGGCGGCGGCGAGCCGCGCCTTGCCGACCAGCGCGTCGACGCTGTTCGGGTCGATCGCGATCGCGCGGTCGTAGAGCTGCGAGGCGAGCGCGATCGCGTTCTGCTGCTCGTAGGTCGCGGCCTCGACCAGGATCGGGCGAGTGTCCTTCGGGTCGATCTTCGCGGCCGATTCGAGCTGCCCGCGCGCCTCGTCGAACTTCCCTTCGGCGGCGAGCACCTGACCGTAGGCGATGTACGCGTTCTCGTCGTTCTTGTTGAACGTCACCGCGCGCTTCGCGACGCGCTCGGCGTCCTGCGGGCGGCTCTGCTGCAGGTACATCCGCGTGAGCGTGCCGAGCACGCCGGGGTTGGTCGGCTCGAGGTTCGCGGCTTGCTCGAGATCGGCGAGCGACTCTTTCTGGTGGCCGAGCGCGTTTTGCGCGAGCCCGTCGAAGTAGTAGACCTGCGCCGTCTTCGTCCCGGCCTGCAGCAGCTTCTGGGTGAGCGGCAGCGCGAGGTCCGGGCGGTTGATCTGGATGTAGTCGGCGGCCAGCTCGGTCTGGTTCTGCTTGTTGGCGGGGTCGGTCTTGAGCGCTTTCTCGAGGCGCGGGATCGCCTGGTCGAGCGGCTCGGGGGTCGCCGTCGGCGAGGCTGCGGGCGAGGGCGACGCGGCGGCCGAGGCCGCAGGCTTCGCGGGGGCCTTCGGAGCGGCGGCCGCCGGATGCACGCCGACCGCCGCGACGATCGCGGCGGCCGTGAGTGCGAGGGCGGCGGGGACGAGGCGGGCGTTCATTCTAGGCGTGTACGGCTTTCGCGTCGCGGACGAGCTTCGTCAACTCCGGAACGATGGCGAACGCGTCTCCGGCGACGAGGAGATCGGCGAACTCGGCGATCGGCGCGCTCGCGTCCTTGTTGATCGCGATGATCGTCTCGGA
>DATAQE010000009.1:0-5281 GCA_036264835.1 Candidatus Elarobacter sp. | reverse complement strand
GTTCCGACCATCCACAGATCGTCCTCGCACGCGAAGACGATGCGGTCGGCGGCGATGGTGGGGGTACGTACGTAACCGGAGGCGCTCACCCGCGACGGGTACGCGCACGGGGTGAGGGAGTCCCGGGAGTCTCCGAAAAGGAATATCCTTGCGACCGTTTGGTTCCCGATCCGCCCGGGGTACGACCCTGCGAGCGATGGAAGCAGAGGAACGAAACGTCAAAGACCTCCTGCACGACGTCCGCGAACGGGTCGACCGGCGGACGTTCATCCAGGACGTGACGGAGCCGCTCACCGGGCGGATCGACCGCCGCAAGATCGCCGCGAAGTTCAACAATCTGGAGCACGCGGTCGACGAGCTCGCCGAAGTCGTCGAACGGGTCGTGGAGGACAAGTCGGCGTAACCCCGCCGCGATGGACGACCCTGCCCGCGGCACCGAGCTCCTCGGCGCGTTCCGCGCCGGCGACCCGCGGGCGCTGGCGCGCGCGATCTCGCGGTGCGAGTCCGGCCGCGGCGCCGATCTGATCCGCGCGCTCTACCCGCTGACCGGCCGCGCGCTGACCGTCGGCCTCACCGGTCCGCCGGGCGTCGGTAAGTCGACGCTGAGCGGCGCGCTCGTCGCGCACGTGCGAAAGCAAGGGAAGACGGTCGGCGTGATCTCGGTCGACCCGAGCTCGCCGTTCTCGCACGGCGCGCTGCTCGGCGACCGCATCCGGCTCTCCGAGCACTTCACCGATCCCGACGTCTTCATCCGTTCGATGGCCTCGCGCGGACATCTCGGCGGGCTCGCCGGCGCGACCGCCGACGCGGTCTCGCTGATGGACGCCTTCGGCAAGGACGTCGTGCTGATCGAGACCGTCGGCGTCGGTCAGTCGGAGATCGAGATCGCCGAGGTCGCCGACACGACGCTCGTCGCGCTGCAGCCCGGCAGCGGCGACTCGGTGCAGGTGCTGAAAGCCGGCGTGCTCGAGATCGCCGACGTGTTCGTGGTGAACAAGAGCGATCACCCGATGGCGCTGCAGCTGCAGCGCGAGATCCGCTCGATGATGGAGATGCTCAGCTTCGAGGGCTGGGTGCCCAAACTGGTCAGCACGCAGGCGCTCGAAGGGAAGGGGATCGACAAGCTCTGGGACGCGAAGCTCGAGCACGACGCGTGGCTGCGCGCGAGCGGCGCGATCGAGCGCAAACGCCGCGAAGCGTTCGCCCACCGCGTCCGCCAGCTCGCGCTCGGCACGCTCGAAGGCCGCATCGAATCCGTGATCGGCGAGCTCTCCGACGACCTCGACCCGTACGCCGCCGCACAACAAGTGCTGGAACGCTTCAACGTCCGCAACGGCGTCCACGCCCTCGGCAACGTCCGCGCCCACGGCGACGTCCGCGCGCACGTGAAAGGCCTCTGATGCAGCGGGCGCACGAGCGCGCGCTGCCGTTATCGGACGGCGCGAAGACCGTGGTCGAGACGTGGGGCGCGCAGGGCCCGCTGATCGTCGGGGTGCACGGGTTGGGCGGGTCGCGGCGCGGGTGGGCGCGGATCGCCGAGCACCTCGCGGAGCGGTATCGGGTCGTGGCGTACGATCAGCGCGGGCACGGGGACAGCGGCGCGAAAGGGCCGATGACGTTCGAGCGCGGGCTGCAAGACCTCGAGGAGGTCGTTGCTTCGCTCGGTGAGCCGGTGCGTGCGCTGGTCGGGCATTCGTGGGGCGGTGCGGTCGTCGTCGCCGGCGGGCGGCGGATCGGTGCGGTCGGGCGCGTCGCGGCGATCGATCCGATGTTGCGCGTCGACGAAGGCGTGTGGACGAAGAACGTGCTGCCGGAGTATCAGAAGATGTTCGCGCAGACGCTCGAGGAGCGCGAAGCGTCGATCCGCGCCTCGTACGCCGCGCTGCCCGGGATCGAGGTGGAATCGAAGCTGCACGCGACGCGGCGGCTCACGTACGATCCCGTCGCGGCGCTCGGCGCCGAGAACGAGATCGACGCCGGCAAGTGGGATTTCCGCGAGCTCGTGCGCGACTATCCGAAGCCGCTGCTGATCGCGGTCGCGGATCCGAAGCGCAGCGTCGTCCCCGAGGCGGAGCGCGAGGAATACCGCGCGCGCGGCGGCGCGAACGTGCGCGTCGAGGTGTTCGCGGGCGCGAGCCACTCGCTGCAGCGCGACGCGTTCGACCGGTTCATCCCGGTCCTCGAGGAGTTCCTCGCCGCTTAGCCCGTCGGCGAGGCGAACCGGAAGAGCGGCGTCGTGTCGGGCAGCGCGACGTTCTCGTCGGTCGGCTCCCACGTCAGCTTGTCGGCGATCGCCTCGAGCCCGATGACGATCTTCGAGATGTCCGGCAGGTCGCGGTCCGCCTGGACGAACTTCCGCAACACCCGCCACGTGGTGCCGCAGCGCACGTCGACGCGGTAATAGATCATGTCGGTCCCGATCGGCGGCGGGATCGACGTCCCGGTGCCGGGCTTCCCGGAGCAGGCGTTGGCGTCGTCGAGGACCTTCCGCACGCTCTGGAAATCGACGTGCGACTTGAACCGGCCGCCCCCGTCGACCAGCATCCCGCGGATGCGGGCCGTTCCGTCGGCGTCGAACCATAGCCACCGGTTGTGCGGGACGTAACCGCCGAGGACGCGGATGATCGCCCCCGTCGGCGGCCCCGGGACGGGCGGCGTCGTGAGCACCGCCGGAGACGACGGCTGCGATGCCGGCGGAACCTGCTGTTCCGCGGCGGCGGGGGCGATGAGGGCCAGCGCGGCGGCCGCGCCGGCGGCGAGACGGCTCAGACGGCTCATGCGACGATTGTAGCACCCCGGCAAGGGGCCGATGCAACGGCGCACGCTTCGGGAAAGTCGTGGAAGAAGGTCGAACGAGACGGGTCGACCCGGAGGATGTTTGGGGCGAAGAGGATCGATCGCGCGTCGGGGCTCGGACCCGACGTCAGCCCCGAGTACCGCGAGCTCGTCGAGCGCTGGGAGGCCAAGGCCGACCGGACGCCGCCGCGCGCCGGTAAGGGCTCGGGCGCGGTCGACCGTACCATCTCGGACGTCCCGCTCAAGGCGCTCTACGGCCCGGAGGACGTCGCGCACATCGACCTCGCGCGCGACCTCGGCGTGCCCGGCGAGTATCCGTACACGCGCGGCATCCACCCGACGATGTATCGCTCGCGGCTCTGGACGATGCGCCAGTTCGCCGGGTTCGGGAACGCCAAGCAGACGAACGAGCGCTACCACTTCCTGCTCTCGCAGGGCCAGATGGGGCTCTCGGTCGCGTTCGACATGCCGACGCTGATGGGCTACGACTCCGACGCGCCGCAGGCGCTCGGCGAGGTCGGAAAGTGCGGCGTCGCCATCGACAGCGTCCGCGACATGGAGACGCTCTTCGACGGGATCGACCTCGGCGCGATCACCACGTCGATGACGATCAAAGGCCCGGCGGCGATCGCGCTCGCGCAGTACATCGTGACGGCGGAGAACAAGGGGATCCCGCGCGGGAAGCTCGGCGGCACGCTGCAGGCCGACATCCTCAAAGAGTACATCGCGCAGAAGGAGTGGATCTTTCCGCCGCGCCCGCACGTGCGGGTCATCGTCGACATGATGGAGTTCTGCACGCGCGAGATGCCCAGGTGGAACACCATCTCGGTCTCGGGCTACCACATCCGCGAGGCGGGCTCGACGGCGGCTCAGGAGCTGGCGTTCACGCTCGCCGACGGGTTCGCGTACGTCGAGGCGGCGATGGCGCGCGGGATGGACGTCGACGAGTTCGCGCCGCGGCTCTCGTTCTTCTTCAACTCGCACATCGACTTCTTCGAGGAGATCGCGAAGTTCCGCGCCGCGCGGCGCATCTACGCGCGCCACATGCGGGAGAAGTACGGCGCGAAGGACCCGCGCTCGTGGCAGCTGCGCTTCCACACGCAGACCGCCGGATGCAGCGCGACGGCGCAGCAGCCGGAGAACAACATCGTGCGCGTCGCGTTCGAGGCGATGGCCGCCGCGCTCGGCGGGACGCAGTCGCTGCACACCAACTCGATGGACGAAGTCCTCGCGCTCCCGACCGAGAAGTCGGTCGAGATCGCGCTGCGCACGCAGCAGGTCCTCGCGTACGAGACGAACGTGACGAACGTCGTCGACCCGCTCGGCGGCTCGTACTTCGTCGAGGCGCTCACCGCCGAGATGGAGCGCCAGGCCGAGGAGTACTTCGCGCAGATCGCCGAGTTCGGCGGGATGATCGAAGCGGTCGAGGCGGGCTTCCCGCAGCGCGAGATCGCCGACGCGTCGTACCGCTACCAGCGCTCGATCGAGGCCGGCGAGCGCGTGATCGTCGGCGTGAACGCGTTCGAGAAGCCGGACGAGACGCAGCCGCCGGATCTGCTGAAGATCGGCGTAGAGATCGAGCGCGGCCAGGCGCGCGCGGTGCAGGGCGTCCGCGAGAGCCGCGACGCCGCGGCGGTAGAATCTTCGCTCGCCGCGCTGAAGCGCGCGTGCGCGGGGGAAGCGAACGTCATGCCGTACCTGATCGATTGCGTGAAGGCGGTCGCCACCGAAGGCGAGATCGTCGACGCGATGGTGAGCGTGTACGGCCGCTATACGGAGACCACGCAGTTCTAGGATGACCACGACCAACGCACCCGCCCGCCCGCTGCGCGTCATCGTCGCCAAGGCGGGGCTCGACGGACACGACCGCGGCGCGAAGGTGATCGCGCGCGCGCTGCGCGACGCCGGGATGGAGGTGATCTACACCGGTCTCTTCCAGACGCCGGAGCAGATCGTGCAGACCGCGATCCAGGAAGACGCCGACGGGATCGGGCTCTCGATCCTCTCGGGCGCGCACATGACGCTCTTCCCGCTCGTCGTCGAGCAGCTCAAGGAGCAGGGCGCCGAGGACATCGTCTTCTTCGGCGGCGGGACGATCCCGCAGGACGACGCCGAGGAGCTGAAGCGGCTCGGCGTGCGCGAGATCTTCACGCCGGGTGCGCCGCTCTCGGAGATCATCACGTTCGTCGAGCGCGAGTGCGGCAAACGGCGCGAAGCGGTCGGCTAAGTGGATTCAACTCCGTTGAATCCTTCGCGTTCGGCCTTCGGCCGAGCCGCCCGAGTGAGGACACGCGTCGCGCCTTCGCCTACCGGCGACCCCCACGTCGGAACGGCGTACGTCGCCCTGGCGAACTACGCGTTCGCGAAGCAGCACGGCGGCGATTTTCTGCTGCGCATCGAGGATACAGATCAGGCGCGTTCGACGCTCGAGTCCGAGCGTGCGATCCTTGCCGCGCTGCGTTGGACCGGGCTGAGCTGGGACGAG
>DATAQE010000003.1:0-27304 GCA_036264835.1 Candidatus Elarobacter sp. | reverse complement strand
CCGGCGTTCCCGCCTGACCTCGCAGTCGGTCGGCCTGCCCGAAGGCCGCCGCAGGCGGGTCGCGGGTCTGCGCCGCGAGGAGGTGGCCGTGCTCGCGGACGTCGGCATCACCTGGTACACCTGGCTCGAGCAGGGCCGGCCGATCCGCATGGCGCCCGCGACGCTCGACCGGATCTGCGACGCGCTGCGGCTCGATCGCGACGAGCGCGCCTATCTGCACCGCCTCGTGTTTTTCACCGCCGACGAAGCGAGCTGGAAAGTCCCCGTGCCCGAGCGGATCGCCGACGTTATCCGCTCCTACACCGCGGGACCGGCGTATGTGCGCGGCGCGCGGTGGGACCTGCTCGCGTGGAATGCCGCATTCGAGCATACCTTCGGGTTCACGGGCTCTTCTCCGGAACGCAACTCACTGCGGCATTCCTTTCTCGATCCGAACGTGCAGCGGATGACGATTGACTGGGATGTGCTGGCCCGGCAGCTCGTCGCGTCATTCCGGCCCGACTACGCGCAGCATGCGGGAGACGACGATTTCGAAGCACTCGTCGCCGAGCTCCGGCGCGAAAGCCCCACGTTCGCGCGGCTGTGGAGCGATCCCGATGTGCTCTCGCCGACAGCGAGCCGGTCGATACGCCTGCGCCATCCGGAATTGGGCACCGTGCTGTACGATTCGGTCAGCCTGCTCATTCCGGACATGCCGCATCTAACGGTCGTGTTCGGAACCATTCGTCATCATCCGTGCAGCCGCCGCGCACGGCGGTTGTGAGTCGTGATGTCGTGAAGTTGCGCCGCCACCGCGTCATCGACGTCGATCGCCTGTGACCGAAGTGCTGAACTGCTGTACAATGTGCAGCCGGCGGCGGTCGGCATCGACGGACTGGTGCTTAACGACGGCGATCAGATCCGGTTCACGTACCCGGCGGTGATGGCGACAAGCACAAGAGCCCTCTATTTCACGATAAACCCGAATTTAACAATAAATCGACGGCCTGGCCGTCATTCACATTCGGTCCCATGTAAGGAGCTACAGCGCCCGGGCCGGCGGGCCACCGTAGGGCACGTCGGCCGTGGCGTGGTGGAGGATGCGTGGCCACAAGCTATCGGCAGAGGGTCTGCGACGACGAGTCGCCTGGCGAGAACTGGCAGATCAGTTGCGCTCCCAGAACTTCCAGAATGGCTTTTTCTTCTTGGCGGCTGCAGGTCCGGACAGTGGCTGTTTTCCGCGAGCACGCATGTCAGCTTGTCGACCGGCGGCAATTTCTTCGTCGCTCATTCGCGGCACCCACTCAATGCGGTTACGCTTAATATAGTAATGTGATCGACAGGGTAGGCGCCAATTTCCGATCGAGGGGCACAGCGATACGCTCTTGCCGTCGAATTTCAGCTTCCAACCAGTTGTGGGATTGAACGGAGTAACCACCTCTTTGCCGCAACCGCATGCGCAATAATGAACGGCAGCTGCGTGCTTTGGGCTGATATAAAGCACTTCGTGCTCCAGTGCTTCGGGCAGCGTCTCAACGAAGACGTGACGAAAGACCGTCGTCTTCATCTGATATCCTCATTCAAGAGCAGGTTGCCGACCACGGTGTAGGTAGAATGAAATTCATTCTTGAGGTCTCCGTAGAATCCGCAGAGTTTCTTCCATTTTATGACGGCAAGTGCGGCGTTCAATGCATTCAGGTCGGCGATCTGGATGTTCTGCTCGTACTCCTGGCCCGGTCGGCGTTCACCGAGCGGAATGCGGTGCTTCGCGTGAACGTGCTCGCGCTGTTCCGGCATGCTTGTTGTTACACGAAGCGTGCCGCCGATCGCGTCCCCCGTGCTGAAGAGGCCCATCCCCACATCGATGAAAGCCTTTTTGCGTGCCTCCAGGTGCTGGACTATCGATTTCTTTACGTCGCCCTCCATGCAGAGAAATACGAAATCCATGTCGTCCAGCTCATTGAGGCTGTCCGAGCCGATAAAGAACTCGTGCGCGATGATCCCGTCGCGCATTGCGCCGTAGACTTCGGAGTGATAGGCGACCTTCGTCGGTTGCTCGACCAGTTTTTCCAGCGGAACCGCTCCGGGTGCTCTAAAAGCGTTGTGCGCGAGGAGACGGTCTCCATCGAAAAGGTGGATTTCCGGTACGTGTGTTTTGGCTATCAGATCCAGAACGTATGACCCGGTGCCACCCAGCCCGACGATCGCAAGACGACCCTGTTTGAGTTTCTCGCTGAGCGCTACGATATTTGCTCGACTAGACGCCGTGTCGACGTATTTGAAAACGGTTTCCTCGTCGTCGGCTGGCGTCACAGGTCGAAACATCTTGGGGGTAGCCGCTGGTTCGATCTTCCTCGCATGCGGGTAGATCAGCGCGACGTAGTTCGCTATCTTATCGTAGTAGTTCAAGAATCCGTTAGGATCCGTCGGTCTTGCAGAGAACTGATGCTGGGTATCGAGCCCCTCTGCCACGTGTACTCTGGCCTCGGTTCGCCCGAGGCCACCGATCTGCGTCCCATCCGATTTACACGGATGCGCCCCCACGAAGTAGACGACATGGTCGCTGGGCTTCACGGCTTTCTGACCATCCGACTCGAGTCGCGACACGAGCACTCCCCGCTGGACGTTCCGGTCGGGATCCACGTACGGAATATCGGCGATGACCACGTAGCCGCCTTTGATTGAAACGGTGTAGCCCTGATCTACCAGCCGCTTCAGGTCGGGGCTATGATCTATCAGTTTGCGTGACATTGAAGACCATCTCGTTCTTGATCTTTACAGTGTCACCAGCGACCATTTCGCCTTCGGGGTTTTCCTTGGGGCCCTTATCATATGTGACGGTGTAATCGTAATCTTTACCCGGCGTCGGGTCTGGATATGCGAGCTCCACTACCTGTTCGAATGACAGATAGGGCTCGTCCACCGTTTTATCGCGCAGGTTGACGATGATGTGGAACTTGCGCTCGGCGTCCTTGAGTTGTTCAAGGATGCTATCGCGTTCGGCCTCGTCCTTGGCGGTGCGCGCCTTGTCTTCGGCGATTTCCTTATTGAGTTCTTCCAGTTTCGCGCGAAGTTCTACTTCCCGCGCGTCCTCTTGGTGCTCGTTGTCGTGCATCACCCGTCTCCCAGACTATTGATTGTTTTGAGGTCCGCATCTTACTTCGCCGCGACGGCGAAATCCAGAATCTCTCCCACGCCATCTACCATTTGGGCGTAGTCAAATTTTCACTCTGATATCGCTTTTACGTTTGAATGGCGGAATTGCCACACTTTTTCACCATTTTGGTCGATTTCACCACTTCGGGCAACGTGAGACAGCTTCAGAACATCAGAACGGGGTTGTCTGGACTTCGCTCCGATTTTCACCCTGAATCCGTCTCTAGCTCCGATTTTCACCCTGAATGCGTGGCTCATGGCGGACATACTGCGTGTCCAAGGGCAGATCAACCACCAGCCTACTTCTCGACTCGGTCTGGTTGGGACTCCTTCGGCTCAATCTCGCCGCCCTTCTGGGAATAATCGAGTGCCGGCGTCTCTTGCGGAATCTCGCGGTCATCGTCCTGGTCACCGGGTTTGTTAGTCATCATCAACCTCGCGAAGGCGGTCCCCAGTGGGAGCAGTTTGATCCGCCTCTCGGGCCGTGTCGTACGCACCCGTCGGGATCGGAATTTCCGGATCCGCTTCGTCTTCGTAATCGTTATTCATCGTCGCCCTCGGTACCCCAGACATCCGTTGTGTTTCGAAGCCCCTCAGTGTAAGAGTCGAGGCGCGGTGTAGGCATCGGAATCTCGGGGTCAGTGGAGGTAGGCAGGCTCTGCGGTGCCGGGCTGCTCATTGGCGCCATTATATCACTTTGAGGATTTGGGGCCTAGGGTAGGTGTTAGTCGGACCCGCCGGTTCTGGACCAAGAACGGCTATCACAGCACCGACGACGAGAACTAACAAAGCAAGCGTTACGAAGGCGAAGCCCAATGTAACGCGGTTCGCCTTCTTCGTATTTGTTCGGCGCTCCCGTATACCATATCGGTACCACGCCTCCGCGAGTTCCGAACATATCTTGCCCTCGTTACGAGGGTCGGTCAACGTCGAGAAGCGATTGTACACGGCCGGCGTTGGCAGGCTAAAACCGACAACGTACGTTGCTGCAATCCCCGCAAGGAAGGCGCAGGCTAGAAAGGCAAGCGTCGCTACTTGCGCCCAATGCGGTATGTGAGCCTTTTCCGCAGGCGAAATAGTCACGAAGGCAGTGAGCAGCGCGCCGCTTGCAACAATCACTACGTTCGCCTTTGTATCCAGTGATCCTGACGCTTCCCGAAGGATACGGACCGCCTCAACCTGGGCCTCGAGAACAACTCTTGCCGTTCCCGGGTCGATCCTGCGGTTGATGCCTGCGAGGCGTCTAGTAGCCTCAACGCGAATTCTCGGCTCAATCGGTTCGTTTTTGGGATTAAACGATTCGCGCCACCTCAATAGCGCTGAGGCAACGAGTCTGTCTCTTAGAGACCAGAAACGTTCGTAAAGGTTATCTAACCACCTGACCCGCATAGGCGTCTTAGCCATTGCGAGGCTCAAGCATAAGAAGGCGCTCTGCTAGCATGATTTGCGGGTAAGTGCTTTCCGCGCAGAGGCGTGTCATCTCGGCATTGGTTCATCAGGATGTTCCTCGCGATACGCGTCCGGCCAGAGTCGCGCAAGGGTTGCTTCGCTCTCGGACTTCAGGGCCTCGATCTCAGCCCCGCGTCCAAGGGCGAATACCTCGTCAACCAGTTCCAGGAACGTGATGACGTAGAGAGTCATGTTCTGAATGGCGAAGTTCGGATCGTCCAGGCGGCTATCGAAACGAATTCCGATGTTCCCATCAGGCCGAAGGTCCAGGACATCAAACATGCCTAGGATCGCCCCATGCGGGGTCTGGCTCAGCCGGCGATAGTGGAACGCGTACTCGCGAATCGCGTCCTGGTCTTTCGACTCTCCAACCATCTGGCGTACCGACTTTTCGCGCGTGTTCTTCTGAACGTATACCGCAACGTCGGGAAACTGCTGGGCCACCTTTTGGACGGCGTTCGCCGCTTCGACGTAGCGCGGTGCCTGCTGGTCCCATTGCATCTGTTGCTGGAACTCGAGGTCCCGGAAGGGTAAGGCCAGATACTCCAGGCGCGCGTCGTCCTCGTTCTCGATGTAGTAGTGCGCCTTGATCATCATCTCGTACATCTGCCGCTCGAGGATTCGAGCCTGGCGCCCGCGGTTGTGTACGATGGCGATGAGCGCCGTGTCGGCCGCGCCATAGATTTCCGCGGCCAAGTACGAAACCCAGGCCTCGCCGAAGCGCACCGGCATGTTGCCGAGCTGCTCCATCTGGACGCCTTCAAAGAATTGAGGCAGCAACGCCGTCGCCTTCTGATTCAAGGCCAGGAGGTCTTCGTCGATGCGCTCGTCGAGCGCTGTCCCACAACCGGTCATGGTGCCTCCAATGCCACTGCTAGTAGCGGTCATCCGCGCTGCCGATTCCGCCGACGACGTTGAGGCTGGTTCTTCGGAGGCGCTGCCGTGCTCTGGGCGGCCAGCGGCGAGGGCGTCCGCGTCGGCATCTCATTCAAGACGCGATCAAGCAGTCCGAGAAATCTATCAACATCGCCCCGTGCATCGGGCGAGACAATGTGCGTCGGCGTCTTTCCGTCGAGAACGACGACGACTTGCTCCGCAACGGTTTCCATCGCGGCGAGGCGAGCCTTCTCTCGCAGCGTCTCGATCATGAACTCGCGGATTTGCTCGGGCACGACGTCCGTCGGAAAATCGAGCGACCAGCCGTACTCCTCAATCTTCTCATCCAACTCGGCATCGCTCATTTGGCGATCCGGTTCGGAAACGATACGAGTCGGCATGAGCGGTCGGCGGTGGGCGGCTTGGTGACGGAGGAGATTAACTCGCTCGCTAAGGTCCTTGAAATCGGCGTCCGTGAACAGCCCATGAACCGTCAAGGAGCGGCGTTTTAAGGGTTCGCGGAACTGCGAGTATGTTGCTCCGACCTCACGCTCGGAAAGTCCGAGGTTGAGGAAGGCATTCGTCATGATGGCGATCTGGTCAATCGCGCTGTAGAGGCTGAGATAGAAGTGGTTCAGATGATAGGCCGCCTCAAACTCAAAGTGTTGTCGCTCGTAGACGGCCCGCTCTGCTGCTCACATCTGCATTTGGTAAAAGAGTAGGCGGTCGCGGCCGTAGCAGAGATTAGGAATCGTATTGTAAATCATGACGCGGAGCGCTTCGCGCGCCTCGGGCGCGGCCGTTTCGAACGTGTTTGCGTAACGTAGCAGGGATGTGAACGGCTCCGATTGGGACACGAGGTCGGACATCAGGTAAAACGCCGTCCAAGGTTGATCCTTATGCGGTCCGCGGGAGGACCATGGCACATCGAACCCACGCGCGTAGATGTCCACGGTTTCGAGTATCTGCTCGACAGCGTCAGTCACGATACAAAGGCCGCCCTCAATCTGCTTTTTGAGATGTGCGGGATCTCGAGCGAGGACGGCGTCGCAATCGCTGGAGACCACCGCCGCGCGGACCGCCATTGGGGACGATGCGTCAACAGGCTCGTGAATCCAATACTCCATCCCTCTCGCTTCGAAGAATGCGCGGACGGCGGCATAGTCCTCGGGAACGTGGACGTGTACGTTCATCTCGGCGCACTCGGGAAGTTCCGCTAGGTGCCAGTTGAGCCACTGAATGCGGCTCAGAAAAGCCAGTGAGTTCTCATCCAGATTTGCGTCCAGCACGAGCAGGTCTAGCGTAGTTTTTGCGCGCCCTGTTCCGAGAATGCGCGGCAGAAGTTCGTAGGCTAGTCGGAACTGCTGGGCTGGCGAATGTCCGAAGGGATTCATGACGTCAACTCTATCTCGTCGTGCGGTCCCGGTGCCGCGCAAACCCCTCGCCGTTCTGGCTGAAGATCATAGGATACCATGGGTGTCAACCCCGCTTGGCGGACGGTCTTTCGGCTCTGGCGATGTCATGCCGACGCTACTGCACGACGTCGCGTAATGCGGTAATTGCCGGATTAGGATCCGTGATCCGGAGCCGTGCCTTGTCGCTGGCTAAACGGTTCTTGAGGTCTTTGATGCGCGGCTCGAAGTCGGCAATCCCGTTGTCCACGACGGTGTCCAAATAGATTGGGTCAAGGCTCCCGATGATATGGTACACCAAGTCGTTTGGCTTCTTAACCTGGAGTGAAATCGGCTCAATGCGAAGGTTGTTGATTCTCAGATTGCCGCGAAGAGCAAACGCAAGTCCGTGCTTCTCTTGACTGAGAAAGTGCGCCCGGACCAGATGAAGGCGGTCAGTTACGACGTCCCGATGAGCGATCAGGTCCTTCCGCGAGACGGTGTGCTTGATGTTCTGATACGTCGTCTTAAGCCAATCGCCCATCAGGTTGAGCAGCATATCCTTCGTTGCAGGAGGATTCCAGTCGTGGACGTGCCCAGATGGCTTCGTGCAATTCGCCGGGCATGGCTTGACGAGATTGGGATAGGCTTTGCGTGCTTGCGCAACTTCCCGCTGAAGCGGCTTGATCAATCGCTCACGCTTCTTCTTCTCCTTTGCACTGACTGACACACGAACGTTTCGCTCGGCCATCTCTAACTGCGTCAACGGGTGGGACGCCATGAACAACACCGCTGCCTGCGAGTGCTTTTGATAGTAGAGCAATGACACGATAAACTCGTACTGCTCGCGCAGGAGGCTCGTTGCTTCCTCGCCTTGGCCGTGCCGCATTAAGGTCAACATTGCGAGGCTGACGCGGTGAATCTTCCCGAGGAAGAACGCCTGGCACATCTGCGCCATTCGGCGGTCCTTATTGTTCGGTCGCAGGTCTATCGCCATCCGAATATCGGCGAGGAGTTCCAGCGCTGCGATTCCCGTTGCGAGGATTCCCGCATCAACGGCGTCGTCAACACGATCAATATCTGATAGGGGGAGAAGGTCCTGTGTTTGACTCATCGGTCGTTCCTCAAAATCGCTTTTCTTTGAAGCCTTCATAACCGGTCGGTGTGCCAGGTGCCCGGCACTCCGAGAACCGGCCGTCTCCGCTCAGTACGGCCACAGCCCGCGGTTCTTCAGGTGCGCCTTGGTCCGAGGCCGCTCGTAGGCGATCTTCTCGAAGCCGGTCTTGACCGCGTCCGAGATTCCCGGCCACGCCTGAGTGCAGGCCTCGAGCAGCGCCTGAAGTTCCGCCTTGGCCGGGAAGTCGTCGGCAATCCGCACGGTCCGGACGTCCATCCCGGGTCCTCGCGGCCGGCCGCCCTGGAGCACGCCCTCGTCCTCCAGCCGGCGCATCGCCTTCTTGATGTTCCAGCGGTCGTGCCCGATGCAGACCGCCACGCACAGCGCCTCGAACGTCCAGCCGTGGACGCCGATGCTCGTCAAGATCGTGGTCGGGATGATACCTCCGAAGAGGGCATTGCGGTCACCGTGCCACGGCCGTCTTGGTGGAGGCTCGGGAGCGTCGAACTCCGGAACATAGAGTGGCAGCGGGTATGCGCGTTCGAGGGCGACGAGAAGGCGCTGGAGGGGGCGGGCTAAGGGATAGGCCGGGTCGAGCATAATTGCGGGGCCGTCGTCGGTCTTCCAGACGCGCACCAACTCGCCGCGGCCAAACTGCGCAACCTTCCTGCTCTCAAGTGTCATGTGATTGGCGCCCGTGATGCGACGGAGTTCGCGCAGCATCAAAGGGTCGTGCACAGCCAGCGCCATCAGATTGCGCAGACGCGCATCCGTGCCGAACAGGCGTGCTGCACCATCTTTGCTGGGATTAAATGCAAATGTTCGGGGCCCGTTTTCCGTTGACCGTTGGGCGAGATAGGGATCTTTCTCGCTAAACGCCTGGGCCGTCTCTAGGATGAAACGTCGAAGGGTTGGCGCCACATCACGACTGAGGGTCAGCGTCGCGTCATTCGCATACGGCAACACATCGGCTTCGATCAACCGCTTCGTGGCGCGCTCGACGCCGGCCGCCCATTCATCTTGCATACGCTGCTGCAATGTAACAAGGTCGATAGGCTCATCAGCGAGCACAACCTGCAGCAATACACGGAACGAAAACGCGTCTTGGTGTCCGAGGGCATGACGCACGAGAGGTTTCGGCTTGGGCAGAGGTTCCGGCAATGTATACGGCGCCGCCGGCTCGCCGGAAATATCCGATAGTATCAGTCGCAGCGCATCGTATGCCGGGTGACGTTGAGTCGATAGCGGCCCGCCAACCGTCTTCAGTCTTGAAGCGCACAATGAGGCCGGCTCGCATCAGCAGACTGAGCCTCTCCTGTTTATGGATGCGTGCAGTTCCCGTCCGATGGAGTTCCAGGAGAAACTTTTGGTTTCTTTGCGTGCCAAAGATGAGGGGCTGCGAAACCGTGTCGTCCGATCTAATTTGGACGGGCGCTGCCGGTTTCGGACCCCGTTGGTCCTCCACTCTTTGAGCCATTACGGATCGGTTTAACCCCGGCTCACGGTTGAAAGTATGCGATCCGCGTTCTTACTCCATTTGCCCCGCGCCCTCGTCTTCACCAGGTAAGCATCTGGGAGGCGCTACGGGAGATGGACGCCGCCGAAGGGCGCACCTGACACGATACGCGGTTTCATCTCCGAACATCGCACGAAGGCCCTCCCCTCCGTTCGATCAGGGGTTTCCAGCGGCTTACATTGTCATGAACCCGTTCGGACAGATCGAACGGGCGTATAAGAAGTATGCGCCGTTACGACGGCCCGATGATGACGTAACTGCAGTAGTAGTCATACGGCTGTGGCACGCCTTTTTCTACATTGGTTGCCGCGATGACGATCTGCGTCTGGCCTTCGAGTGGCTGTGCTTGGATGTTGTAGACCGCAAAGGCCGGGCCCGGGCTGTGCGGACTGAATACCGTGGCCGTGATGGCAGGCGGCCCGGAGAAGGCCGGAACGCGGATCTCAACTTCTCGAACATGCGCACCGCCCTGAGGAATTGCCATCAAAACATTGCCGTACGCGACGCGCATCGGCCCAACTACTTCAGTACGTGATTGATCCATACGATCACCGTACAAGCGCCAGCCTAGTCTGTCAAGACGACCGGGCTGTAGTCTCTCACCGGCCAGCCAGGCTCACCCGCGCATTTCGGTACTGGCCGGTCTCGTTCTCTCGATGCCATACAAGAGTAGAAGGAAGGCACGCTCGGTTCTCCAATGCCACAATGTAGGCGAAGACCTCTTTGGAGATCGTTTCACACTCGGGTGCAGCGGGGCTGAGATCTAATGCGGAAATGGCTTTCTGTTACTTTTACCGTTGTTGTGTGCTTTGTCGCTTTAACGCCGCTTCGGACGAACTCCCAGCAAAGCCTCAATGACATTTTCCAGGGCTACATACTATTACGTCCGCCGGTCAGTGAAACATCGGTCGTCGGAAGACAGGTCGTTATCGGTCCGCGGTACGTTTCAGTCGCGTCCGCCATACCGACAAGTGAGGCTCAAACGATCAACGGTCCCGTTTCCGTGACGGATGCGCTAAGCAATTCATCTCGACTAGGCGCGACCTTTAAGAATACGTTTTCAGGCTCTCACTATTCCACGTTCGAAGGCTTCTCGAATATACGTTTTACGAGTTCAAAGATTGTCACGCTCGACAAAGATACAGATCTTCCACTTGGCGGGTTCGGTGGTACTTTCGTCACTGGAGCAGTTACCGCGACGGCGATTAGCGCCGACATATGTTCGACTGGGATTCATGACAATCAGTTGAAAATACAGTTAGGCCCGAAGATGCCAACGATCCCCCCGGTGTCATCCCCGTCGAACTCCCCAGGTTCGCCGTCTACTCTTTCGCCGTCACCCACGTCGCCGGCATCGGGATCGGGCTCGCCCGCTTCGTCGGTCTCACCCACAATCGCACCAGTCGGGTCGGCATCACCGTCTGCCAACTCGGCGACGCCGACTCACATTCCGGCAACGCCATCTGTTACCAATGTACCCGCTACTACGCCTACCCCGTCGGCTACACTCGCACCATGCGCGGCAGGAGCGGCTTCTGCGGACGCAACCGGCGATGTCTTGCGGACGTTTTTCGTCGGTGGTGTCGTGCGAAAGGAAGAGGATTCGACCGCCTCCTATACTTCTGACAATACCTCAGCGACATCTAAACCGCTCATGATCGCGGTGCAACTGAAGCGTTTTATCCCCCTTCAACGCGGGGACCACGTTCCGTACGTGAAATTCGTAGGCAACACACAGAATCGCCTCAGAGGCGGCGTGTCTATGACCCTTAAGAACGTCACAACTAACAATGGTGGCCCATATACGGCCGCGTTCACTGGGTACGACTCAAATGACAATGCGCTTTATGCGCGAGGCAAATGCGTAAAGGTGGCCATTTCGGTGAACGGGGGTCTCGCAGCGGACAAATACTCTTTCCCAGCATGTCCATCGCCAACAGACGTCTCGTATTCCAGTGGCCCTGGGGCCTCCTTTGATCCGGTAGCCGTACCCAGCAGATTCGTCGGGCCTCAGTATTACAGTTCTACGGGTCGTCAACTATTTGGTACCGTCGTTGAACTTGTGTTGAACAAGGTTCGATATTTCAGCGCGACAAATTCCCGTATTGAAAGCGTTGACGCGGTTGTTACCCTGGAAGAGACTATCTACGATACGTGCGTTCCAAAGACGCTCTCGCCCGACAGTTGTTCGTAACCATCCTACGCCCCTAGTCCTCATGTGCGCGATCCACGTCCTATCTTCGCCGGGCGCAAGCCGCACTTGTAGCGCTCTTCCCGCCATCGCACGCGACCGCCGAGCGAGCCGAGGCGGCGCGGGTGATCTCGAGCGTTAGACGGCATATGCCTTTCGCCGTCGCGAAATCGGCGCCATCATTGATTCGTCGAAAATTTCCCAAATGCGAACCGCTCATCACCGAGGAGTTGAATATCTCAAAGATGAGCGGCCCGACGCTGAATGGTTGCGCTGCCATGCGCTAATCGGTGTCGAAACGATGGTCTGCATGGCCGTTCCATTCGGCGGCAATCGCGGCCTTGGAAAAACGCACGACTCGAACTTCGCCAAGCCGTTGGTATCAGAGGCGATCAAGCAGTTCAACCTCCAATATCTGCTTGCCGACAAGGCCTACTTCGGTGCACCTCTGGTTCGGTGGCTTTGGGATGAGGCCGGGATCAAACCGGTTATCCCAACGAAGAAGCGCGTCGAGAAGCGCGCGCAGACGGAGATCTTCGATCCCTACATTGACATGATCATGTGGTACGATCAGAACGAAAATCGGGACTTCCACGAAGTCTACCGCCTGCGTCCGAAGATCGAAGGATTCTTCTCACTGCTCAAGCGGGTGGCACAGGGATACTTTTCGGCGAAAGGTCGCCCGCGACGTGGTCCCGATGGCGTTCTGCGCTACGAACCGATGGCCGACGGGCCGTGCACGGCGTGGAAGAACGAAGCGCTCTGCAAGTTCATCTTCATGAACCTGCGGACGACGACGCGACTCGAGGACGAGACCCGTCTGATAATTGACTATCTGATCCCCGAGCGTTGCTTCCCCAAGCCGGCGGAACCGCTGCTCCGGGAGTTCCGCGCAGCCTAGTCGCCGGCAAGCGCGTTGGTCAAGAGGCCTCGAGCGATGCTCGGGGCCTCTTCCTTTCGCGCTGCGATGCCCAGACAACCAGGGTGAAAATCGTGAACATTCAGAGTGAAAGAAAATCGAGCCAGGTGAAATCAGGCGCCCATCTTTCTGCATCGTGTGCACCGTTCTTAGCACGGCGACATGAAAATAGCCCCGTGGTTACGGGGCTATTTCCTGGGCTTTTTCTGCTTTCGTGCTGACTATCACCCTGAATCGCGAATTTCACCCTGAATGGTATGAATTTCGGATTCAGACCCAGACAACATCAGAACGGAATCTCTTCCTCGTCCAGCGCATCATCATATCCGCCGCTACCATTCCCATTCGGCGCCGCCGCAGCCGCACGCGGCCGCTCATAGCTTCCGCCATCGCCGCCGGCGCGGTTCGCGCGGTCGAGCATTTGCATCGTGTTCACGACGACCTCGGAGGCTTTGCGCTTCTCGCCTTCCTTCGTCTCGTACGAGCGGATCGAGAGGCGGCCGTCGACCAGGCACGACATGCCCTTCTTCAGGTACGTGTTGCAGGTCTCGGCGAGCTTGTCCCACGCGACGCAGTCGATGTAGTCCGTCTCTTCCTGCTGTTTCGAGCGCCGGTTCACGGCGAGCGTGAACTTCGTCACGGCCGCGCCCGAGCCGACGTAGCGGATCTCCGGGTCGCGGGTGAGGTTCCCGACCAACGTTATGCGGTTGAAGCTCCCAGCCATCTCGTCTTCCTTCTGCTAGCTATGCGAGGGTTTGCGGCTTCAGGATAGCCGCCTAGTGTGCCAGGTGCCCGGCACGGTGAGTTTCCAGTTCCATCCTTCGACAAGCTCAGGATGACATCGTGGCGGGGCGACGCCGGCGCGGCAAATCTGTGGATTGTGCGCGGACTGTGGATGCATGCTGCGCCCGGTCCGGCGCGCAGGCGCCGACGGGCGCGGGGCGTCAGTCGCCCTTGCGGATGATGATGTGGCGCAGGACCGACTCGTTCAGGCGGAGCTGGCGCTCCAGCTCCTTCTGCTCGTCCGGGCCGCTCTTGAAGTTCATCGTCACGTAGTAGCCCTCGCGGACGTCGTCGATCTCGTAGGCGAGCCGGCGCTTGCCGTGCTTCTCGAGCTCGCCGACGACCTCGCCGCCGCGCGTCTTCACGCCCTCGGCGATCGCGTTCGCGCGCTCGTC
Source organism: Candidatus Elarobacter sp. (assembly GCA_036264835.1). GTDB lineage: Bacteria > Vulcanimicrobiota > Vulcanimicrobiia > Vulcanimicrobiales > Vulcanimicrobiaceae > Vulcanimicrobium. Next base: position 13,532 of record DATAQE010000003.1, on the reverse strand, counting down.
TACCTCGGTCTCCTCGAGGCTGGGGCGCAGGACGTAGGTGACTTCGTATTCGGTCGTGGTGACTGCCATGGGTTTGCCCTCTCTGGACACCGGCTCGGCCGGAGGCCCGGCGCCAAGCGGCCGGGCAGCGGGGAGTGACCGGGGCGAGTGCCGCCGGAACAACCCCCGGATCGTATCACGCGGGCGTGAGCGGCGGCAAGGCGGGTACGCTGGTCCCGACGTGTCCCGGGCGCTGTGAGCGCCGTCCCAGGCTCGGCCCGCACTATTGCGAGGTTCACCCTCCGGAGAGAATCGTTGTCGATCGCCGATTTCGCAGTCACCCGTCGCGTCACGGTCGCCATGCTGGCCACCGCGATCGTGGTGCTCGGCCTGTTCGCCATCCCCAGGCTGCCGATCGCGCTGCTGCCGACCTTCCAGCCGCCCGTGGTCTCGGTGACGGTGAACTACGGCAACGTCGCGCCGGAGACGATGGAGTCGACCGTGACGCGCCCGCTCGAGAACGCGGTCAGCCGCGTCTCCGGGATCGACTACATGCAGTCGAACTCGTTCACCGGCCAGAGCACGATCCGCGCGACGTTCAAGTACGGGACGAACATCAACGTCGCCGCGACCGACATCCAACAGCAGGTCGCCCGCGCCGCGACCCAGCTGCCGAACGACCCGCTGCTGCAGCAGCCCGTCATCCAGAAGGCGGACCCGAACTCCATCCCGGTCGTCCGCCTCTCGGTCACCGACCCCTCGCGCCAGATGCGCGATCTCTACGATCTCTTCAACAACCAGCTCGCCGACGAGTTCGCCGGCGTCTCGGGCGTCGGCTCGGTGAGCGTCTTCGGCGGCGCGCAGCGCGCCATCATGGTGGAGCCCGACGAGAACGCGCTCGCCGGCTACGGCCTCGACACGAATGCGATCATCACCAAGATCAAGGCCGAGAACGTCGACGCGCCGGCCGGCATCCTCGGGCTCGGGCCCAAGGAGTTCGTGATCCGCGCGAACGCGCTCTACAAGAGCGCCGACGAGGTCGGGAACACCGTGTTGACCATCAAGAACGGCGCGCCGGTCTACATCCGCGACGTCGCGAAGGTCAGCGACAGCATCCAGGAGATCCGCTCGTTCTCGCGGCTCGACGGCGTGCCGTCGATCGCGCTCGCCATCACGGCGCAGCCGGACGCCAACGTCATCAACGTCTCGCAGGGCGTCTACGCCAAGATCGCCGACTTCCAGAGCCGCTACCCGACGATGCACTTCGGCGTCGTCTTCGACCAGCAGGGGTTCATTCGCAGCGCGGTCGACGCACTCGTCCACACCGCGATCTACGGCGCGATCCTCGCGGTCCTGATCATCCTGCTCTTCCTGCACTCGCTGCGCTCGACGCTGATCGTCGCGGTCTCGCTGCCGATCTCGGTGATGGGGACGTTCTTCGCGTCCTACATGCTGAACCAGTCGCTCAACATCATGACGCTCGGCGGGCTCGCGCTCGCGGTCGGTCTGATCGTCGACGACGCGGTCGTCGTCATCGAGAACATCTACCGGCACCTCGCACAAGGCGAGTCGCCGCGCGAGGCGGCGCGCAACGCGACCGCGCAGATCTTCTCCGCGGTGCTGGCCTCGACGATCACCGTCGTCACGGTGTTCATCCCGCTACTGCTCATCCCGGGTCTGCAGGGCCTCATCTTCGGGCCGTTCGCGCTCGTGATCATCGTCGGCGTCGCGATCTCGCTGCTGGTCGCGACGACGACCGTCCCGATGCTTTCGAGCTTCATGCTCGACGAGCGCACCGTGCACGCAGCCGAGGGCGCCGGCGCCGGCCCGCGCGGGCCGTACGCACGGTTCAGCGCCGGGTTCGACCGGCTCTACGGCCGCCTGGAGAACGGCTACCGGCGGCTGCTGGGCGCCGCGGTGGACCGTCCCGCGGTGGTGCTCGGGATCGGCGTCGTCCTGCTCGGGCTCGCCGTCGTCGCCTTGAAGGCCGGCGTGGTGAAGACCGAGACGTTCCCCGCCTCGTCGTCGCGCTACGTGCAGATCAATCTGCGCACGCCGAACGGCACCTCGCTGGCGGTCACCGACAACGTCTCCAAGCAGGTCGAAGCCGCGCTGATGCGCGATCCGCGCGTCGCCGACGTCGCGGCCTCCGTCGGCTCGGCCTTCACCGGCGGCGGCACGCGCGTCATCACGAACCAGTCCTCGCTCGCGGTCGCCCTGAAGCCGAGCGTGATCGGCTCGGCGGCGGACGACTTCGTGGCGCAGTGGAACGCGCGGCTCGGGGGCACGCAGCGCCGCGGGACGGGCGGCAACGCGAACCAGCAGAACGCGGCCAGGACGATGACCCCCGAGCAGCGCGCGCAGTTCCGCGCGCTCCGCCAGGCGCTCGTCGGGACGACTGCGTTCGTCAGCAGCATCGACATCGTGCAGCGCGTCGTCAGCCAGGGCTCCGACGCCGTGGAGATCCAGCTCTACGGCCCGGACATCACCCAGATGTACACGATGGCGCAGCGCGACCTCATTCCGGAGATCGCCAAGATCCCGGGGATCGGACGGCCCGACACCAACATCACGCCCTCGCAGCCGGAGGTCGACATCAACGTCGACCGCCGCGTCGCGGCCCAGCTCGGCCTCTCGACCGGCGACATCGCGAACATCATCTCGACCGCCACGAGCGGCACCATCGCCTCGTACTGGCAGACCAACGGGACGCAGTACCCGATCATGGTTCAGCTTCCGCCGCAGCAGCGCCGTTCGCTCAGCGCGCTCGGCTCGCTGCTGATCGAGCCGAGCGCCTCCGCGGCCGCGGCCTCCGGGACGACCGGCGGCGGCACCGGCGCAACGGCGTCCGCCGGAGCATCGGCGCTCAACGCACCGTCCTCGCAGTCGCTGAACGCGGTCCCCCTCGGCGCGGTCGCGAAGCTCACGCTCGGCACAGGGCCCTCGCAGATCCCGCGCCAGAACAAAGCGCGCCGCGTCGACATCGACGCGCCGCTGGTCGGCAACGCGACGCTGGGCGAGGTGCTCGGCCAGGTCACGGAGATCATGAACGCCTACACGTTCCCGCAGGGCTACCGCTGGCAATACGGCCCGGCGGTCACCTCGAACAACGACACGTTCGGCGCGCTGACGCTGGTCGTGATCCTCGCGATCGCGCTGATCTACATGCTGCTGGCCTCGCAGTTCGAGTCGTTCCTCGACCCGCTGGTCATCATGATGGCGGTGCCCTTCGCGGTGATCGGGATCATCGCGTCGCTGTGGCTCACGCACCGCGCGTTCGGCCTCACCGCGTTCATCGGGTCGCTGATGCTCGTCGGCATCGCGGTGAAGAACGCGATCCTCGTGGTCGAGTTCACCAAGCAGCTGCGGCGCGACGAAGGGTACGACCCCCGCGAAGCGCTCATGCACGCCGGGCCGATGCGCCTGCGGCCGATCCTGATGACGACCCTCGCGACGCTCGGCGGGATGCTGCCGATCGCGCTCGGTCTCGAAGCCGGGTCCCAGACGCAGGCGCCGCTCGGGACCGTCGTCATCGGCGGGCTCGTCACCTCGACGATGCTCTCGCTGGTCGTCGTCCCGACGATCTATCTGTGGGTCGCGCGGCACGTCGAGCCGCGCTTCGCGCCGAAGCCGCCCTCCTTCCGCCGCCGCCAGCGCGACGGGCACGCCGTCGTCGAGCAGCCGAAGGCGGTCCCCACCACCTCCTGATGTCGCGCCGAGGCCGCCGCGGGTGGCCATAAGGCGAACGGAAGGCGCTCCCGCGGGGTAAACCCGCGGGAGATGCGCTCGATCCTCGATCGGTACGCACCCGCACCGGCGTTCGACGAGTTCGCCGGCGATGACGGGCGCCCGCGCGCGCACTACGAGGCGCTCGCGGCGACGCTCGAGGGGATCACGTCGAGCGACTTCCGGCACCGCGTCACGCGGATCAACGACGTGCTGCTGCGGCGCGGGGTCACCTTCACCGTCTACAGCGACGCGCGCGGGACCGAGCGGATCCTGCCGTTCGACCTGATCCCGCGGATCGTCCCGGCCGGCGACTGGGACCTCATCGCGCGCGGGATCGCGCAGCGCGTCTTGGCGCTGAACGCCTTCCTCAACGACGTCTACGGCGAGGCGCGCGCGCTGCGCGACGGGATCGTCCCGCGCGAGCTCGTGTACTCCTCGCCGCACTACGAGCGCGAGGCGATCGACGTGCGGCCGCCGCGCGGCGTCTACGTCCACGTCTCGGGGATCGACCTCGTCCGCGACGCCGACGGGACGTTCCTCGTCCTCGAGGACAACGTGCGCACGCCCTCCGGGATCTCGTACGTGCTCGAGAACCGCGACGTGCTGAAGCGCTCGTTCCCGCGGCTCTTCGAGGGCTACGACCCGCTCCCGGTCGACGACTACCCGCGCCGGCTGCGCGACGCGCTGCTCGCCTCGGCGCCGGCGCACGTCGCCGATCCGGTGATCGCGCTGCTCACGCCCGGCATCTACAACAGCGCCTACTTCGAGCACACGCTGCTCGCGCGCCGCATGGGCGTCGAGCTCGTCGAGGGCAGCGATCTGTTCGTGCGCGACAACACCGTCTACGCGAAGACGACGCGCGGGCCGCAGCGCATCGACGTGATCTACCGCCGCGTCGACGACGACTTCATCGACCCGCTCTACTTCCGCGCCGACTCCGGGCTCGGCGTCCCGGGGCTCTTCGACGCGTACCGCGCGGGGAACGTCACGCTGGCGAACGCGGTCGGGACCGGCGTCGCCGACGACAAGGCGATCTACATGTACGTCCCGGCGATGATCCGGTACTATCTCGGCGAGGAGCCGGTGCTCGAGAACGTGCCGACCTATGACTGCTCGGTCGGCGCGCAGCGCTCGCACGTCCTCGCGAACCTCGAGGAGCTGGTCGTGAAGCGCACGTCGGCGTCGGGCGGGTACGGGATGCTGATCGGGCCGATGAGCACCGCCGCGCAGCGCGACGAGTTCGCCGATGCGATCCGCGCGAAGCCGCGCGAGTTCATCGCGCAGCCGGTCGTCACGCTCTCCGCGCACCCGACCGTCGTCGAGGACGGGCTCGCGCCGCGGCATGTCGATCTGCGGCCGTTCGCGCTGCTCGCCGGCGACCGCGTCGACGTTCCGCCCGCGGCGCTCACCCGCGTCGCGCTGGTCGAAGGCTCGCTGGTGGTGAACTCCTCGCAGGGCGGCGGCTCGAAGGACACCTGGGTGCTGGGCGAGCGATGCTGAGCCGGGTGGCGGAGTCGCTGTACTGGGCGGCGCGGAACGTCGAGCGCGCCGAGGATCTCGCGCGCCTGGTCGACGTGACGGCGGCGCGCGCGGTCGACCGCGCGGTCGACGCCGAGAGCCGCTGGCAGGCGGTGTACGAGGTCGCCGGGATCGGCGGGTCTGACGACGACGTGGCCGATCGTCTGGGCGCGATCGAGCGGATCGTCTTCGACGGCGAGTCCCCGTTCTCGGTCGCCGGCTGCATCCGCATCGCGCGCCGCAACGCGATCGGCGTGCGCGCCGAGCTGACGACCGAGATTTGGGAGTGCATCAACACGCTCTACCTGTTCGCCGAGTCGCAGTCGGCGCGGGCGGTCGGACTCGACGGCGTTTCCTCGTTCCTGCGCGCGATCCGCGAGAGCGCGCAGGCGTTCGGCGGGATCTGCGATGCGACGCTCGCGCACGAGGACACCTGGCTGTTCCTGCGGATCGGGCGGTTTCTGGAGCGCGCGGCAACGACGGCGCGCGTGCTGCGCGGGATCGAGGCGGAGGCCGGGCCGCACGTCTGGCAGCTCGTCCTCGAAGCGTGCTGCGCGAGCGAGCCGTACGCTCGCGCGCGGCAGCAGTCGTTCGATCCCGCCGAGGCGCTCGCGTTCCTCGTGCTCAGCGCGAGTTTCCCGCGCTCGGTGCGGTTCTGCGTGCGCGAGGTCGACGAGGCGCTGCACCGGCTCTCCGGCGCGCCCTCCGGGACGTTCGCGAACGCCGCGGAGCGCACGTCGGGGCGGCTCGCGTCCTCGCTCGCGTTCACCGGCGCGACGGAGCTGTGCGAAGAAGGCACGGCGAGCGCGGCGGCGCGGATCGGGCGCGAGCTCGACGACCTCGGCGCAGCGATCACCGCGGCGTACTTCCCGCGCGTGCCGGTCGGCTGATGCGGTTCACCATCGCGCACCGCACGCGCTACCGCTATCCGGTCCCCGTGCACGAGAGCCACACGATCGTGCACCTGCAGCCGCGCAGCGACGTCTCGCAGTACTGCACGCGCTACGAGCTCACCGTCGCGCCGCGCGCGCGCGTCTTCAGCTACGCCGACCGCTTCGGCAACGACGTCCAGCACTTCGCGGTGCTCCCGGAGCACGACACGCTCGAGGTGGTCGCGCGCTCGCAGGTCGTGACCGCGCGCGGCAAGCCGAAAGCGCCCGCGCCGATCCGGCGCGGCGAGGTCGACGCGGATCCGGCGCTGCTCGACCTGTGGGACTTCCTGCACGAGAGCCGCTACGTGCGCTTCGGCGCGGAGCTCGACGGGCTCGCCGCGTCGATCGGGACGCCGGGGCCGGACGACGATCTCGTCGCGTGGTTCCGCGCGGCCTCGAAGGCGATCCACGACGCGTTCACCTACGAGACCGGGACGACGACGGTGCGGACGACGGTCGAGGAGTCGATCGCGATGCGGCGCGGGGTCTGCCAGGATTTCGCGCACGTGCTGATCGCGCTGTGCCGGCGCGCCGGGGTCGCGGCGCGCTACGTGAGCGGCTACGTGCATTCGGGCGGCGGCGAGACGCTCGGCGCGGAGGCGTCGCACGCGTGGGCCGAGGCGTATCTGGGCCCGCGCGGCTGGGTCGGGATCGATCCGACGAACGACACCTGGATCGGCGATCAGTTCGTGCGCATCGCGACGGGCCGCGACTACCGCGACGTGAGCCCGGTCCGCGGGACGTACGTCGGCGCGTCGTCGAGCACGATGTCGGTCGACGTCGCGGTCGAGGCGCTCTCGCCGGCGCAGCAGCGGGAACCCTCGCTGCTCGAGCAGCAGGAGCAGCAGCAGCAATGAGCGTCGCGCCGAGCTTGGCGATCCGCGTCGGCTGCGAGTTCGTCTACGAGACGGACTGGCCCACGCCGGCGGTGTTCCTCGTGCAGCCCGACGAGCGCGAGCAGCCGGTGCGCGAGGCGCGCTGGACGAGCGATCCGTTCGTCGCGCACCACGACTATCGCGATCTCTACGGCAACCGCTGCCGCCGGCTGACGTTCGCGCCCGGCACGACGGTGCTGCGCTACGACGCCCTGGTCGACGTGCCGCCGTCGCCCGCGGAGACCGATCCGTCGGCGCGCGAAGTCCCGGTCGCCGAGCTGCCGGACGAGACGCTCATCTACACGCTGCCGAGCCGGCTTTGTCCGTCCGATCTGCTCGCGGACCGCGCGTGGGAGCTGTTCGGCGGCGCCGAGCCGGGGTGGGCGCGGGTGCAGGCGGTGTGCGACTGGGTGCATGGAAACACGCGGTTCTCGTACGGCACGAGCCGGCCGCACACCACGGCCTCCGACGTGCTCGAAGCCGGGATCGGCGTGTGCCGCGACTTCGCGCAGCTCGCGGTGAGCTTCTGCCGCGCGCTGAACGTCCCGGCGCGGTACTGCTTCGGCTACCTGCCGGACATCGGCGTGCCGCCGGTCGACGCGGCGATGGATTTCTGCGCCTGGTTCGAGGCGTATCTCGGCGAGCGCTGGTGGACGTTCGACCCGCGCAACAACCAGCGGCGGATCGGCCATATCCCGATCGCGCGCGGCCGCGACGCGGTCGACGTCGCGATGGTCACCACCTACGGCTCGGCGGCATTGAAGAAAATGACCGTTTGGGCCGATCGGATCGAGTGAATGCTGGTGGAGCGATGATCGGCCTCGCCGCGCAGCGGATCGTCCGCGCGTCCTACACCTTGCAACAGCAGTTCCGGTACGAGTACCCGGGGCCGATCGAGCACCTTCGCCACCGCCTGGTGATCGCGCCGCCGCCGGTCTACGGCGATCAGATCCGGCTCGAGCACCGGCTCACCGCGAGCCCCGGGCTGCGCGTGCTGTGGGAAAGCGATGCGTTCGGGAACCGCGTCGCGACGGTCCACGCGCCGTGGGTCGACCGCGAGGTGCGGTTCGACTACGAAGCGACGATCCGCCGCAGCGAGGGGCCGCCGCCGCTGCTCGAAGCGTCGTGGTTCGCGGACCCGCGTTTCCGCGAGCCCTCGCGCCTGACGTTCCCGAGCCTCGCGCTGCGCGCGGCCGCCGAGGCGCTGAGCGCGGCCGACGACGGGTGCGGGAAGCTCGCGAGCCGGATCAACGCGTTCGTCGCGCAGCACATGCGCTACGTCCCCGACGCGACCAGCGTCGCGACGACCGCCGGCGAAGCGTTCGCACAGGGCACCGGCGTCTGCCAGGACTACGCGCACGTGATGATCGCGCTCTGCCGGCTCTGCGGGATCCCCGCGCGCTACGTCTCCGGACACCTGCTCGGCGAAGGCGGCACGCACGCGTGGGTCGAGGTGATCGAGCCCGCTCCCGGCACGGGGACGGCGCGCGTCGCCGGCTTCGACCCGACGCACGACCGCCGCACGACGATGGACTACGTCTTCGTCGCCGCCGGCCGCGACTACACCGACGTCGCGCCCACCTCGGGCCAGTTCGTCGCCCCGTACCTCGGCCGGTTCACCACCAGCCGCCGCGTCGACGTCGTCGACGTCGAATACGCCGCCTAGGCCGATTCCGTGAGAGTCGTCGCGAGCTGCTTCGGCGCTGTTGCGGCCGTGGTGCTCGCGCACGCGATTGCGATCGCGCAGACCGCGTCGCCGTCTCCGGCGCCGTCAGCATCAGCGTCGCCGTCGCCTCGACCAGGGACGATTCGGTGGTCGGTCGACGCGCACACGACGTTCGTCTCGTCGGCGGCGAGCGGTCCGGGGATCACGCCGCCGGAGGCGGCGGGGTTCGCGAACGGCAGCCCGCTCTCGCCGCTGACGCCGTACGACGTGTTCTCCAGCGCGCCGCTCGTCTCGGGGAATGCGTCGGAGTCGGCGCTCTATGTGCGGCCAAGCTATGCGGGGCGCACGTTCGACGTCGGGCTCGTGCTCGGCGCGGGCTACGTGCGCGGTAGCGTGACGAACGCCGCGTACTGGGGCGAACCGCTCTTCGCGCCGCTGAACCCGCACATCGGATCGCAGCGGCTGCCGTACCGGATCGTCTTCCCGACGCACGCCGGACAGGACGACGGGACGGCGTTCGTCGCTTCCGTGCTGTCGGGGTCGATCGCAACGAAGGACGGCAACCTCGCGTTGCGCGCGGGCTGGTTTGACTTGGCGCAGACGGCGCAGTTCGTCTTCGTGCAACCCGCAGTTCCGAATGCGATCCCGGCGGTCGGCATCGCGACGCCGGAGACACTCGGCGACGGACCGCCCGCGCTCGACGCGTGGCAATCTTCGCCGGCGGTGCTGCCGCTGCACGGTGTCGATCTCGTCGGGAAGCGCGGCCTGGCGACCGTGGAGCTCACCGACGCGTCGCTGCCGGCGCTGCCCGGGACGCCGGCGCGGATGCACAGCGCGTCCCTCGTGATCGATCACGGCGAAGGGACGAAGTACGTCGCTCACTATCTGCACGTGTCGACGGGCGGCGATCTCGTCGACACCACCGTGCTCTATGGCGCGGACGGCACGATCGTGAACGGCCCGCAAGGACCGCTTCCGGAGAGCGTCATCGGCGGGCAGCGCCAGACGATCGTCGGCGTAAGCGCGGCCTTCCACGCGGCGAACAAGCTGGGCGCCGTCGTCAAGCTGGCCCGCTCGGCGTACGACGCCGGCCACGTCGCCGAGCCGGGCACCTCAAAGCCGGGCACCTACGCGCATCTCGGCGTCACGCGCGCGCTCGGCGGCGGCGCCGGCGCGTCGCTGGACCTCTACCGGAACGAGGCCTACTACGCGAACGCGCTGCTGCCGTACGGCGTCCCGGAGAACGTCTGGAGCGTCGCGTGGTCGTGGCCCGGCCAGTGGCTGAAGTCGAACTACCAGCTCATCAACGACTTCCCGGTGAACATCGACCGTCAAGGCTATCGCGCCAAAGTCGTCACGAAGACGAGCGCGCTCGACGTTCGCGCGGCGTACGGAAACTTCGCCGAGATCGAACCGATCACGTTCGCGAACGCGCTGCGCACCGGTTTCATCGACGGCTTCTTCCTGCCCGAAGCGAACGACGCCGCCACGCTGGGCCGCCAGCAGCAATATCTCTTCTACGCCGCGTGGCACCCGCGCATCGGCGACCTCACCCTCGACTACGCCGAGGACACGATGCGCCGCCCGGCGGCGCTCGGGCACCCGAACGACACCGTCTCCTACGACAACCCCGAAGCGGTCCTGACGTTCACGCACCGTTTCGGCGCGCGCGCGGCGGCCTCGCTCGGCCTAGCGCGATACGGCATGCGCGGCACGTTCGGCCAGAGCTACACGAACGTCGACTTCGCGGAGCGCATCGGCTTCGCAGGGATCGAGCTCGCGCAGAGCCCGCACGCGACGGCGCTGCTGTCCTATCGCCGAACTGCGTTCGCCGGCATCCCGAGCATCCTCAACGGCCCCTCCCCGAACTTCACCGCCACGACGCTCATCGTCGAGCAGCGCTACAAGCTCTGACGCGTTTCGCGCGTCACGGGCGACGGCGCCGAGGGATCTTACCAAGGTACAAGCCCTCGAACATCGCGTCGATCGCGTAGGCGAACCCCGGCATCGTCGGATGCGTCACGGTGTCGCCCGGGCCGAACCGCAGCTCGCCGTCGGCACTATGCGCGATCACCGTCCGGTTCGGCGGGTCGACGACGAAGATCACGCGCGTGCCGGCCGCGAGATACGCGCCGATCTTCCAGGCCAGCGTGCGCTCCGAGTCGCGGGGCGAAAGAATCTCGACGGCGATCTCCGGCGCTCTCGCCGGAATCTCGGAATACGGCGCGCCGAGCTCGTCGAGCGCTTCGCGCGACAAGTACGCGACGTCCGGAACGAGCGAAGCGAACGAATGCCCGGGCGCCTGGAATTGGTAGCGCCATTCGTGGTATGAGGCACCCCGCCGGCCGTCCCAGTCGGCGAGCGCCATCATCCAGCGGTGCTCCAGAGCCTGATGCCGCAGCGTCGGGCTCATCTTCTGCACCAGGCGGCCGTCGACGAGCTCAATCGCGGGCTTCGCCGTCGGGATCGGGACCGGTTCGGTGACTTCCCAGCCGCCGGTCGTTCCTTCGTAGACCATCTCACGCACGCCCATCACGCGGTGGTCTCCGTTCGGCAAGGTCTCGTCTTCCTTCGACGATCCGGCCAAGTTCAGCCGCTGACTTTGGCTTCGCGCTTCGTTACGCGCCAGACGTTGCGGACGTCTTTGACGCTCTGCAGCTTGCGGAGGAGCTTCTGCAGGTGGTCGAGGTCGTTGATCTGCGCCGTGAGCGAGATCAGTGCGCTCTTGTCGCGCTTCGCGCGCGCGTTCACCGAGCTGATCGTCGTCTTGAGCTCGGCCGCGATGCCGAGGATGTCTTGCAGCAGGCCGTTGCGGTCGCTGGCCTCGATCTCGATGTCGACCGAATGCGTCAGCGGCTGCTGCGCGAGCCACTCCGCCTCGAGGATCCGCTCGGGCGCCTCGTTCATGTAGGCCGTGTTCGGGCAGTCGCCGCGGTGCACGCTCACGCCGCGCCCGATCGTCACGAAGCCCATGATCGGATCGCCCGGCACCGGGCTGCAGCACTTCGAGAGCCGGACCAGCACGTCGTCGACCCCGGCGATGCGGATGCCGCTCGAGTTGCGCGCGACGCGGCGCGTCGTCACGGGACGCGGAAGCGGGATCGCGACGACGTTGTCGCTCTTCGACTCCTCGCGCAGCCTCTGTACGACGTTGCCCGCCGTCACGTCGCCGAACCCGATCGCCGCGAACAGGTCGGTCGGCGTGCGGTAGTTCAGCTTGTTCGCGACCTTCTCGATCGCGTCGCCGCGCGCCAAATCAGGGCGCAGGCCGGCGCGGGCGAGCTCCGCCTCGACGGCCTCCTGGCCGCGCAGCGTGTTCTCGTCCTTCTGCTCCTTGCGGAACCACTGCTTGATCTTGTGTTTCGCGCCGCTCGTCTTGACGATCGAGAGCCAGTCCAGCGAGGGCTTCGACGACTTGTTCGTCAGGATCTCGACGATGTCGCCGTTCTTGATGTGCGAGTCCAGCGGGACGATCTTCCCGTTCACCTTCGCGCCGACGCAGTGGTGCCCGACGTCGGTGTGCACCTGGTACGCGAAGTCGAGCGGCGTCGCCGACGCCGGCATCGAGAACACGTCGCCCTTCGGCGAGAAGATGAAGACCTGCGTGTCGAACAGCGAGACCTTCAGGTTCTCCATGAACATGCGCGAATCGCGCATGTCGTTCTGCCATTCGAGCAGCGAGCGCAGCCAGGCCAGCTTCTCGAGGTCGTCGCCCTTGCCGCCCTCTTTGTAGCGCCAGTGCGCGGCGATCCCGTACTCGCTGGTGCGGTGCATCTCCCAGGTGCGGATCTGCACCTCGAGCGGATCGCCGCCGGGGCCGACGACCGTCGTGTGCAGCGACTGGTACATGTTCGGCTTCGGCATCGCGATGTAGTCCTTGAAGCGCCCGGGGAGCGGCTTCCACATCGCGTGCACGACGCCCAGCGCGCCGTAGCAGTCCTTGACCGTGTCGACGATGACGCGCACCGCGGTCAAATCGTAGATGGTCGAGAAGTCGCGGCCCTTCTCCATCTTCCGGTGGATCGAGTAGAAATGCTTGGGGCGGCCCGTCGTGTCGGCCTTGACGCCGACCTTCTCGAACTCGGCTTTCAGCTCGGTGATGACGCGCGCGACCGCTTCCTCGCGCTCGACGCGCTTCTTCGCGACGCGCTCGGCGATGTCGCGGTACGCGTCGGGATCGAGGTAGCGCAGCGAGAGGTCTTCGAGATCCCACTTGACGCGCCAGATCCCCAGCCGGTGCGCGATCGGCGCGTAGATCTCGATCGTCTCGCGCGCGATCGACTGCTGCTTCGCCGCCGGCAGCGACGAAAGCGTCCGCATGTTGTGCAGGCGGTCCGCCAGCTTGATGATGATGACGCGGATGTCCTTGGCCATCGCGAGGAACATCTTGCGCAGGTTCTCGACCTGCGCGTCCTCTTTCGACTGGTACGGGATGCGGGTCAGCTTGGTGACGCCGTCGACCAGCGCGGCGATCTCAGGGCCGAACTCTTCGCCGACCTGCTCGTTCGTGAGGACGGTGTCCTCGACGACGTCGTGGAGCAGCGCCGCGGCGATCGTCGCGCGGTCCATCTCCAGGTCGGCGAGCACGTCGGCGACGGCGAGCGGGTGCGCCACGTACGGCTCGCCGGAGGCCCGGCGCTGCCCCTCGTGGGCCCGGTCGGCGACCTCGTAGACGCGCTCCAGCCATGCCCCGTCCAGCGACGGGTCGTACTGCCGGACTTTGGTGACGAGATCGGCGATGGTCATCGAGTTGGAAGCCTTATCCTAACTGAGACCCATCGCCGGATGCAAAGGCTTCGCGCACGTTCCGTGTCACCCTGAGCTTGTCGAAGG
>DATAQE010000183.1:0-52183 GCA_036264835.1 Candidatus Elarobacter sp. | reverse complement strand
CCGCGCGGTAGGAGGACCATGCCGAACCGATCGCTCCGCGCCGTTCCGGCGCTCGCGGCTTTGATCGCCGCCGTCCCGTTCGCGGCGCTCGCCGCGCCGAAGCCGTTCACCGGCCCCGCCGCGGGCTGGGACCACAACGTCGCCGCGACGCCGTCGGCGCAGGCGCCGCGCGCGCTCGAGACGTGGAAGAAGAAGGACGGCGAGTACGTGACCTACTTGGCCGACGGCGGCCTCTCGTACGACGAGACCCTTGCGGCGGTGAAGAAGAACATCGGCGACAACGGCGTCAAGACGTCGGTCGACACGGACCGCCAGTGCGCGGGACACCGCGCGCACGAGTTCGAGATGACGCTCGGGTCGACCATCGTCCACCAGCTCATCGTCGACGACGCGCCGGGCTTGACGAAGATCACCTACGCCCGCCCCGAAGGCACCCCGCCCGCCCCCGACGCGACGACCGCCCTGACGGCATACTGCGCACCGTCGCAGTGACGAGCGAACCCCGTGTAGCGACGTTTTCCATCGATGTCTCATTCGCTCCGGAACGGACGGACCCGAGCGCGATCACCGAACGGCTCGGCGTGCAGCCGATGTGGCAGTGGCGCCGCGGCGAGCGCGTCCGCAACCCGAACGGCACGCTGCGCCCGTATCACGAGCGCGCCTCGCGCTGGAGCCGCATCACCAAGTATTACGACCGGCGCGAGGACGATCTGGACCCGGACGAGACGTCAAATGACCTCGGTCCGCGGCTCAACGACCGTCTGCGCGAATTTCTCGTACCGTTCGTCCGCGAGCGCGAGTTCGTGCGGAGTCTCGTCGGCGAGAGCAGCTCGTCCTGGGTCTTGCTGAGGTTCCCCGGACAGTTCCATTTCGGATTCGAGCTCGAACCGAGCGTCGTCGCGTCGATCGCGGATCTCGGTCTGACGTTCGGCTTCGAGATCTTTCCCGACTCCGCGACGTGAGCGGACCAGGGCGCATTACGCCCTTTCTCAATTCAACCGAAGCGCAATTGTTCGTCGCGAACATCGAGGTCTCGTGCGATTTCTATTCCGAGAAGCTCGGCTTCTCGGTTGGGTTCATCTACGGCGATCCACCGTACTACGGGCAGGTCACCCGCGACCATGCGCGGCTCAATTTGAGGGTGGTCGGCGAACCCGTGTTCGCAGGCGACGTTCGGGAGCGCGAGCAGCTGCTTTCCGCTTCGCTCACCGTCGGCAGCTCGAACGAGATCGAAGAGCTGTTCTTGACGTATCAGGCCGCCGGTGTCCGCTTTCGTCAACCGTTGAAGAAGGAGCCTTGGGGTGCCAGAACCTTCGTCGTCATGGATCCCGACGGAAATCTCATTCTCTTCGCCGGCCCGGCCGACTGAACCGCGGCGGGTTACGGGAACGGGGTGAGTTGGCCGGCTGCTCGGCGTAGCGCGGTCACGCAGCGCGCGGAGACGTACGCGCGATAGAACGTCAGCAGCGATTCCGGCGTGCGGTTCACTCCGAGTCGCCGTAGCGTGCGAATGACGTAGGCGGTGTCGTCGGAGTCGACGTGACGAACGCGCGATCCGTCGGAGTCGTCCGGGCCGGGCGGCGCGTAGCCCCCACATCCCGCCGTTCTCCTCGGACATGATCCGGACGAGGACGATCGTCCGGTCGATCTCGTCGAACAATCCGGTCATCGCTTCCGTGATGAAGGACGCGACGAAGACGTGTCCTTTGTTCTCGTTGAAGCGCGTCCCGTCGCTGCCCACCAACGCGAGGCCGTACGTGCCGGACCGCAGGCGTTCGCGCAGGAACCCCGCCGCTCTCGCGATCGCGCCCTCCAGCGCGCCCTGCTTCCCGTTCGCTTGCACGAGAGGCGGATTCGCGCACCTTCATGCCGTGCCTTGACGGCGAAGAAAACAGGTCCAGCGGCGTTCGTCGCTGGACCTGTGTATGGTTGCGGGGGCGAGATTTGAACTCGCGACCTTCGGGTTATGAGCCCGACGAGCTACCGGACTGCTCCACCCCGCGGTGGGCGACGGTTACTATAGCACCGGCGTCGAACGGGCGTCAAGCACATGTCCGGACTCGACGTCGCCGCGCTCAGCAAAGTCCAGCTTCACTGCCACCTCGAAGGGACCGTGCGCGCCGAGACGTTCCGCGCGCTCGCCGCCAAGTACGGCGTCGAGCTCGGCGAACGCGCCGACCCCGCGCGGACGTACGCGTTCGGGACCTTCCGCGAGTTCCTGCTGCTCTTCGCGAAGGTCTCGGAGACGCTGCGCGCGCCCGAGGACTTCGCCCGCGTCGCGCGCGACTACGCCGCGGACGCCGCCGCGCAAGGCGTCGCCTACGCGGAGGTCTTCGTCTCGCCGTCGGTCTGGACGTTCTTCCACCGCGAGCTCGACGTGCGCGCGACCGTCGCCGCGATCCGCGCCGCGCTCGACGAGGCCGCCGGCCCGCTCGGGATCGAGGTCGCGCTGATCGCCGACCTGACCCGGAACTTTGGCGCCGAGCGCGCCGAGCAGTCGGCGCGCGAGGCGGTCGCGCTGCGCGATCTCGGCGTGGTCGGCATCGGCCTGGGCGGCGACGAGGCCCGCTTCCCGCCCGAGCTGTTCGAGCGCGCTTATGCGATCGCCCGGGACGGCGGCCTGCACGGCGTCGTCCACGCCGGCGAGGCGCCCGACGGGAGCGGCCCGGCGAGCGTCCGCGCCGCGGTCGAGGTGCTGTGCGCGGAGCGGATCGGCCACGGCGTCCGCGCGATCGAGGACCCGGCCGTCGTCGAGCTGCTCGCGGAGAGGCGGATCCCGCTGGAGGTCTGCCCCACCTCGAACCGGCTCACCGGCGCGGCCCCGGCCGGTGCCCCGCACCCGCTCCGCGCGCTCGACGCCGCGGGCTGCGTGGTCACGATCGACGCCGACGACCCGGCGCTGTTCGGCACGACCCTGCTCGATGAGTACCGCTACGTCGCCGCGACGTTCGGCGAGGACGCGCTGCTGCGGTTCGCGCGGAACGCGATCGGCGCGTCGTTCGCGCCGCCGGAGGCCAAAGCTCGCCTGCACGAGCGGTTCGAGCGCTCCCGGAACTCCGCGCTCGCGGGTCGAAGCTCGTAGAGCGATGGCCGGCCACACCCATTTCGACGAGTCGACCGAGGAGTATCTCGAAGCGGTCTACCGTCTGGAGCGCGAGGGGCCCGGCGTGACGACCTCCGGGCTCGCCGCCGACCTCGGCGTTGCGCCGGCCTCGGTCTCCGGGATGCTCAAGAAGCTCGCCGCGGACGGCTACCTCACCTACGAGGCCCGCGGCCAGGCGAAGCTCACCGAGAAGGGGCTGCGCGTCGCGGTCCGCGTCATCCGCCGCAACCGGCTCGCGGAGGTGTTCCTCCAGGACGTCCTCGGGATGCCGTGGGACGAGGTCCACGAGGAAGCTTGCCGCCTCGAGCACGCGATCTCGGACCGCGTCGAGCAGCGGCTCGTCGCGATCCTCGGCGACCCGAAGGTCTGCCCGCACGGGCACCCGATCCCGCCGGCCGACCTCACCGAACCCGAGCGGGTCGGGATGCGGCTCGCCGACGCGCAGGCCGGTACGACGGTGAAGGTCGTCGAGGTCGTCGAAGACGTCCCCGAGACGCTGCGCTACCTCGACCGCATCGGGCTGCGCCCGGGCGCGAGCGTCGACGTCGTGGAGCGCGGCCCGCTCGGCGGACCGATCACCATCGAAGGCGCGAGCGGCCGCACCGCGATCTCGATCGAGCTCGCGCGGCTGATCGCGATCTCGACGGAGGCGAGCCCGGCGCTCAGCGCGTGAGCCTCACCAACGTCCTCATCGGGGTCAACGTCGCGGTCTTTCTGTGGGAGCTCGCGACCGGGGGGCCCGGGACCGATCACGGCTGGCTGTTCGGCCCGTACGTCGTCGTCTACGGCGAGTGGTGGCGGATCGTCACCGGGGCGTTCCTGCACGGCTCGATCATGCACATCGGCTTCAACATGCTCGCGCTCTACCAAGTCGGCTCGATCGTCGAGCGCGCCATGGGGACCGCGCGGTATTTCGTCGTCTACGCGTGCGCGCTCGTCGGTTCGGGATTCGCAGTCCTGTGGTTCAACTACAACCAGCCGACGCTCGGCGCGAGCGGCGCGATCTTCGGTCTGTTCGGCGCGCTGGTCGCGATCGGTCTGAGCCTGCCGCCGCGCGGGATGTCGCTCGTCACGCAGACGGTGCCGATCATCGTCATCAACCTCGTGCTCGGGTTCGTCATCCCGAACATCTCGGTCGCCGCGCACGTCGGCGGGCTGGTCACCGGGTTCGTGGTCGGCTGGCTCGTCTTCCAGATCCCCTCGCGCTACCGCGATCGCGCGAACGCGCTGATCAACGGACAGCCGGCGTACGCGGGCGCTGAGCCGCCGGGCGCGGTCGAGACGATCGAGCAGCCGCCGGACGCCGCACCGCACGAAGAGGAAGGCGCGCCGCCGCTCGAGATCCGCGACCCGCGCGAATGAAGCTGGTCGACGACGCGTTCGCGCCGGGCGGCCCGATCGCGAGCGCGCTTCCGGGGTTCGAGGCGCGCGAGGGACAGCTGCGCATGGCGCGGCTGATCCAGCGCGGCTTCCTCGAGAACGTGCACACGATCGTCGAAGCGGGGACCGGCGTCGGGAAGTCGCTCGCGTATCTCGTCCCCGCGCTGCGCGCCGGCGCGCGCGTCGTCGTCTCGACCGGGACGATCGCGCTGCAGGAGCAGCTCGTCCGCAAGGACATCCCGCTCGTCACGCAAGCGCTCGGGATCGAGGCGCGCGTCGTGCTGCTCAAGGGCCGCAACCACTATCTCTGCAAGGCGAAGTTCGAGAAGGAGAGCGGCGCGCGGCTGATCGCGCCGTCGCTGGCGCTCGAGAAGCTGTGGGCGTGGGCGGAGCGCACCGAGACCGGCGACCGCGCCGAGCTCGACTTCACGCCGCGCGCCGACGACTGGGAGTCGCTCGACGCCGACGCCGACGACTGCGTCGGCGAGTACTGCCACCGTTTCGCCGACTGTCACTTCTTCGCGAGGCGCGACGCCGCGCGCTACGCCGATCTCGTCGTCGTCAACCACGCGCTGTTCTTCCTCGATCTCGCCAGCGGCGGCGCGCTGCTGCCGGCGTACGACTTCGTCGTGCTCGACGAGGCGCATCAAGCCGAGAAGTACGCGACCGCGGCGCTGACCGCGACGCTCTCGCCGGTCTCGGTGAACCGGATGATGCGCAAGCTGCACCGCACCTACGCGGTCCCGGCCGCGTTCGATGCCGAGCTCGACGAAGGGATGCGCCGGCTGCAGCAGACCCTCGCGCGCGTCCCCGGCGACAAGTACCCGATCGCGGCGAACGAGGGCGTCTTCGAGGTGCTGCCGGTGCTACGCGAGTCGTTCTACCGGCTCGAGAACTGGGTGCACGCGAACTGGAAGGACGGCCTGCGCAAGCCGATCGAGAACGAGGCCGAGTCGGAGCGCCGCCGCGATCTCGCGCTGCGCGGCGTCGCCGCGCACATCGCGACGGTCGACCGCATCGAGAGCGCGGCGATGCAGGCGTCGAGCGGCGCGCTCCCGGCCGACGAGATCGACGCGGTCGCGTGGGTCGAGCGCGGCGACGGCGGCGAGCGCTACGAGATCAATGCGGCGCCGTTCTCCGTCGCGGACTTCCTGCGCGCGTCGCTGTTCGCGCGCACGCGCAGCGTCGTGCTGACCAGCGCGACGATCTCCGCGCCGCTCGGCGGCGGGCTCGACGACCCGTTCGCGTTCGTGAAGTCCTCGCTCGGGGTCGACGACGCGCAGCAGCTGATCGCACCGTCACCGTTCGACTACGCGAAACAGGCGCGGCTCTACGTCGCGCCGCCGCGGCTGAACCCCAAGGCGGTCGATTTCGCGCGCCGCGCCGCGCCGCTCGTCGAGGAGATCCTCGACCGCAGCGGTGGGCGCGCGTTCGTGCTGTTCACCTCGTACGCGCGCTTGCGCGAGGTGCACGCGCTGCTGCGCGAGCGGATCCCGTTCCCGGTGAAGGTGCAGGGTGATCTGCCGCGCTCGGCGCTGCTCGACTGGTTCCGCACGACGAAGAACGCGGTGCTCTTCGCGACCGGGACGTTCTGGGAAGGGATCGACGTCGTCGGCGACGCCCTGTCGTGCGTCGTGATCGACCGGCTCCCGTTCCCCTCGCCCGCCGAGCCGCTCGTCGCCGCGCGGATCGCCGCGCTCGAGGCGAAAGGGCGCTCGGGGTTCGAGCACTACATGATCCCCAGCGCGATCGTGCGGCTGAAGCAGGGCTTCGGGCGGCTCATCCGCTCGACCAGCGATCGCGGCGTCGTCGCGCTGCTCGACGGCCGCGCGACTTCGATGCGCTACGGCGCGACGATCGTCGGCGCGCTCCCGCCCGCGACGCGGATCACCGACCTGGCCGCGCTCGACGAGCTGTTTCGCGAGGGATGAGCGCTGCGCGCGCGAAGCGCGGGCGCATGCGTTTCCGTTCGCCGCTGGTCTTGTTGTGCGCCGCGCTGGCCGCCCTCCCGCTCCCGGCGTCGGCGTGGGGCGCGCAAGGACATCGCATCATCAGCGGCGCGGCGATCCGCACGCTGCCCGAGAGCGTCCCGGCGTTCTTGCGCAGCGCCGCGGCGCATGACGAGGTGGTGCTGCTCGGCCCGGAGGCGGACCGCATCAAAGGCTCCGGCGACCCGCTCGACGACGACGAGAACCCGGGACACTACGTCGACGTGCTCGACGACATGACGATCGGCGGCGTGGTCAAGCTCAGCGCGCTGCCGAAGGACCGTTCCGAGTACGACCGCGCGCTGCGCGGCGCGAGGCCGGCGAGCGACGAGTACGCGCAGGGCTATCTGCCGTACCAGATCGCGGACGGCTGGCAGCGGATCGTGCGCGATCTCGCGTACTGGCGCGTCGATGTCGCCGGCCAGACGAAAGCGGCGACCGCCGAAGAGCGCGCGTTCTTCGCCTACGACCGCGGCGTGCGCGAGGCGCTCACGCTGCGCGACGTCGGCTACTGGACGCACTTCGTCGCCGACGGCTCGCAGCCGCTGCACGTCTCCGTGCACTTCAACGGCTGGAACGGCAAACAGTACGGCAACGCGAACAACTACTCCGAGTCCCGCTCGATCCACTCACGCTTCGAGACCGCGCTAGTGCGTGCGGTCGCGAACGAGGATCTCGTCGCCGCGCGCGTCCCCGCGCCCGCGACCTCGAACGATCCGCTGCTCGCGCAGGTCGGCGCGTACCTCGCGACCACGGCGAGCTCCGTCCCCGCGGTGTACCGGATCGAAGCGGCGGGCGGGATCGACGGGCGCAGCCCCGCCGCGACCGCGCTGGTGCTCGACCGCCTCGCGGCCGGTGCCGCGGAGACGCGAAACCTGATCGTTGAGGCCTGGCAGGCGAGTGCCGCCTCGAGCGTCGGCTACCCGCCCGTGCGCGTCCGCGACATCGAGTCCGGCGCGGTCGCGCCCACCCGCGCGAACGTCGGGCTGGGGGACTAGCGCTGCCTCGCCCGCTCGGCGGGCGACCGAGTTTTGCTCCACCGCACGACGGAACAACCAGCGTGCAAGCCAGAACCAGGAGCAAGCTCACGTGAAGCACACCACCACCGCGCGGACGCTCTCGGCGTTCGCGGCGTTCGCAGGTCTCGCCGCGGCGACGTTCGCGGTGAGCGCGCAGCCGGTCCCGGGCGGTCCCGGTCCCGGCGGACCGCGGAACGGCGTCGGAATGCGGATGCCGGCGAACGACGCGGAGTTCGTCCGCGTGCTCGACGGCGCGAACACCGCCGAGCTCGATCAGGCGAAGTACGTGGTGAACCGCACGAAGGATCCCGCGGTGCACCAGTTCGCGCAGCACATGATCGACGATCACAGCACCGCCGCCGTGCAGCTCGAAGCCGCAACGCGCGGAACGAGCCTGCGGCCGGCGCCGCGCGACGACGGCAGCATGACGCGGATCGGCGCCCGCGTCCTGGTGCGCCTGCAATCCGACACCGGACCGCAGCTCGACAGCGACTACATGCGCTACCAAGTCCCCGAGCACCGCATCGCGTTGAACCTGCTGCAGTGGGAGTCGCAGAACGGCACCAACACGAACCTCAAGTCGCTCGCGACGCGGCTGCTCCCGACGGTGCAGCAGCACTTGCAGCTCGCACAGAGCTATCTCGCGCAGCACGGCCTCACGCCGTACACGCCGCCCGACGTCCTCCCGGTCCCCGGCAACCCGAACCCGAACAACGCGGGCGGCAGCACCTCCGGCGTCCCGAACAACCCCGCCTCGCTCCCGAACGGCGGCTCCACGAGCGGCCAAGGAAACGGAACCGGCGGCACGCAGCCGAACGCGCCGGTCACCGGCCCGACGTATCAGCCGCTGGGCTCCGGCACCCCGCCGCCGGGCGCAGGCCCCACGACGGCACCGTCACCACGCCCGTCCGCCTCGCCGTAACGAATCGCCACCCTGTCATCCTGAGCCTGTCGAAGGATGCGCCATGGCCGCTTCGGTGCCTTGCGGCGCATGCTTCGACGAGTTCAGCATGACATTGGGAATCAGTCGTCCTTGCCGGCCTCCTCCTTGGCGCGGCGCTGCAGCTCCGCGACGACGGTCGAGTCGGCGAGGGTCGTCGTGTCGCCGAGCATGCGGCCTTCCGCGATGTCGCGGAGCAGGCGGCGCATGATCTTGCCCGAGCGCGTCTTCGGCAGCTCTTGGGTGAACGTGAGGTACTTCGGGCGGCAGAACTTGCCGAGCTTCTCGGCGACGTGCTCGCGCAGCTCGTCGGCGAGCTGCGGCGAGCCGTTCGCGTGCGACTTCAGCGTCACGAACGCGCAGATCGCCTGGCCGGTGATCTCGTCGTTCTTCCCGGTCACCGCGGCTTCCGCGACATCGGGGTGGTCGACCAGCGCAGACTCGACCTCGGTGGTGGAGATACGGTGGCCGCTGACGTTCATCACGTCGTCGATGCGGCCCATGAACCAGTAGTCGCCGTCTTCGTCGCGCTTGCAGCCGTCGCCTGCGAGGTACATGTGCGGGAACTTCGACCAGTACGTCTGCACGTAGCGGTCGTCGTCGCCGTAGATCCCGCGCAGCATCGAGGGCCACGGGCGCGTCAGCACGATGTACCCGCCGCCGCCGAGCGGGACCGACTCGCCCTTGTCGTTCACGATGTCGGGCTGCACGCCGGGGAACGGCTTCGTGGCCGAGCCGGGCTTCAGCGTCGTGATCCCCGGGAGCGGCGTGATCATGATCGCGCCGGTCTCCGTCTGCCACCAGGTGTCGACGACCGGGCAGCGCCCGCCGCCGATGTGCTCGTGGTACCAGATCCACGCTTCGGGATTGATCGGCTCACCGACGCTCCCGAGCACGCGCAGCGAGCTCATGTCGTGCCGCGCCGGATACTCGGTCCCCCACTTCATGAAGGTGCGGATCGCGGTCGGCGCGGTGTAGAGGATCGTCACCTTGTAGCGCTCGACGATCTCCCAGAGCCGGTCCTTGTCGGGGAAGTCCGGCGTCCCTTCGTAGATAACGCTCGTCGCGCCGTTGCAGAGCGGGCCGTAGACGATGTACGAGTGCCCGGTGACCCAGCCGATGTCGGCCGCGCACCAGTACACGTCGGTCTCTTCCTTCAGGTCGAAGACGAGCTTGTGCGTCGCCGTCACGCCGGTCAGATAGCCCGCCGTCGTGTGCTTGATCCCCTTCGGCTTCGCCGTCGTCCCCGACGTGTACAGCAGATACAGCAGATCCTCGGCGTTCATCCGCTCGGGCTCGCACGTGATCGGCTGATCGCGCACGACGTCGTCCCACCACACGTCGCGCCCTTCCGCCATCGAAACCGGGTCGCCGACGCGCTTCGCGACGATCACGTGCTTCAGCGAGGGCATTCCCTTCGCGATCGCCTCGTCGACGTTCGCCTTGAGCGGGACCTTGTTGCCGCGGCGCCAGCCCTGGTCGGCGGTGACGATCGCGACGCACTCCGAGTCGTTGACGCGGTCGACGATCGAATCGGGCGAGAAGCCGCCGAAGATCACCGAGTGCGCCGCGCCGATCCGCGCGCACGCCAGCATCGCGACCGGCAGCTCGACGATCATCGGCATGTAGATCGCGACGCGGTCGCCCTTCTGCACGCCGAGGCGGCGCAGCCCGTTCGCGAACCGGCAGACCTCGTCGAGCAGCTGCCCGTAGGTCACCGTCCAGCGGTCGCCGGGCTCGCCTTCGTAGTAGAACGCGACCTTCGCCGCCTTGCCAGCGCGGACGTGGCGGTCGAGCGCGTTGACCGACGCGTTCAGCTCGCCGTCGGCGAACCACGTCGCGAACGGCTCGTTCCATTCGAGGATCTTCGTCGGCGGCGTCATCCACTCGAGCTTGTCGGCCCACGACTTCCACCACGCCTGGTAGTCGCGCTCGGCCTCTTCGTAGACGCCGGGCTGCGCGTTCGCCTGCGCGGCGAACTCGGGCGGCGGCGGGAAACGGCGCGCTTCGCTGAAGAGCGCCTCGATGGCTTCGCTTTGCGTCGGCGTCGACATGGCGGCGGCATTCGTTTCCCCGCGCCGCAAACCCCCGGCCCCGCATGGCGGAGCGCGTCCGCGCTGCCGATACATCGACTAATGGTCCGCTGGATCGACGGTTTCTACGGCGGCCTGATCGCGGGGGTGACGAGCGCGATCGTCCACGCGCTGGTCTCGGTCGCGTGGCTGCACGACGTGTCGCTGAGCGAGCTGTTCGCGCAGGTCGCGCAGGCGCTGCCGTGGTTCCACGGCGCGCAGCCGTCCTGGGCGCTGGTCGGGCTCGGCGTCGTCCTCTACCTGCTGCTGGCGGTCGCGTTCGGGATCGTCTACGCGCTGCTGGCGCGGCGGATCGGCTCGATGTGGCGGGCGCCCGGCTCGGTCGTCTGGGGCCTGTGCTACGGGGTGCTCGTCTGGTGGGCGATCAACGACGTCCTGGTCCCGGTGAGCGGCGCGGTCGTGATCGAGCCGATCTGGGCGGGGCTGGTCGCGACCGTCGTTTTCTACGGCGTCGTGCTCTCGGAGGCGACCACGATGGCGATCCGCCGGCGCCGCCTTGATCTTCCAGGCCCCGGGGTGGTACTCTAACGTGAAGCCTGGCACTCTTTCGTGCCGACTGCTAGCGGTGCCCCACTGGTGAACGAGAAGCTCGAGCTCGACAAACGAAAGGCCTTCATCCTCGCGACGGTCGTGTACGAGTACATCAACACGGCGGAGCCCGTCGGGTCGGTGACGCTCACCCAGAAGTACAACCTCGGCGTCTCCTCGGCGACGATCCGCAACGAGATGGCGGAGCTGGAAGCGGGCGGCTACCTGGTGCAGCCGCACACCTCGGCCGGCCGCGTCCCGTCGGACGCCGGCTACCGCACCTACGTCGACCGGCTCATGCAGCCCGAGGCGCTCACCAAGGACGACGCCCGGCGGATCCGCGACCAGTTTCGGGACGCCTCGCGCGAGCTCAGCGAGGTCGTCGAGCAGACGACCCGCCTCCTTTCCGGCCTGTCCGGGAACCTCGCGATCGCGATCGCGCCCTCGCGCGACTCGCACGCGTTCAAGCACGTCCAGCTGCTCTGGCTCTCGCCGCGGACGAGCCTCGCCATCGTGGTGACCTCGGGCGGCGTCGCGGCGCAGCGCGTCTTCGAGTGGTCGAACGACGTCGCCGCCGACGACTTGACGCGGCTCTCGAACGCGCTGAACTCGCGCTTCGGCAACCGCGTGATGGAAGAGATCGGCGCGAGCGACGTCGACGGCGTCTGCGCCGAGGTCGGCGTCGCGGCCGAGATCCGCGACGCGGTGCGCAGCGTTTTCATGACCGCGCGGCAGACCGACGAGCCGGAGATCGCCGCCGCCGGCGCGCAGAACCTGCTCGACCAGCCGGAGTTCCACGACCTGCGCAAGCTGCGCGCGATCCTGCGCATCGTCGAGGAGCAGCGCACGCTCTACGATCTGATCGCCGACGAGCTGAACGGCGACGGCACCGCCGCGCCCGATCCCGAGCCCCACGTTCGGATCGGTCACGAGCTGCGCGCCGACGAGCTCGCCGAGTGCAGCGTCGTCACCGTCCCGTACCGCTTCGGCGACCGCGGCATGGGGATGCTCGCGATCCTCGGTCCGCGCCGGATGCCGTACGGGCGTCTGATCGCGCTCGCGTCGGGGACGGCGCGTTCGCTCGGCGATCATCTCAGCGA
The DNA here is from genome assembly GCA_036264835.1 of Candidatus Elarobacter sp. Classification (GTDB taxonomy): domain Bacteria; phylum Vulcanimicrobiota; class Vulcanimicrobiia; order Vulcanimicrobiales; family Vulcanimicrobiaceae; genus Vulcanimicrobium. The sequence goes on along the minus strand of DATAQE010000183.1, from coordinate 40,032 downwards.
CGTCGAGATAAGGTAGCATGCCGGCCGACTACTACGACGTTCTCGGCGTCGCGCGGAACGCGGACGAGAGCACGATCAAGCGCGCGTACCGCCAGCTCGCGCGCCAGCACCATCCGGACGTCGCGGCCGACAAGGTCGCGGCCGAGCACCGCTTCAAAGAGATCAACGAAGCGTACGAGGTGCTCTCCGACGCGCAGAAGCGCGCGAACTACGACCGCTACGGCCACGCGGGCGTGAACGGCGGCGCCGGCGACGCGGGGTTCGGGCCGTTCGGGAGCGAGGGCTTCGGCGACATCTTCGACATGTTCTTCGGCGCCGCGCGCGCCGGAGCGGGCGCGCAGCAGCGCCGCAACGGCCCGGCGCGCGGGAGCGACCTGCGCTACGACGTCGAGATCGCGCTCGAAGAGGCGTACGCGGGGACGGTTCGCGAGATCACCTACCGCCATCTGGCGACGTGCACGACGTGCCGCGGAAACGGCGCCGAGCCCGGGACGCTCATCGTGCCGTGCGACCGCTGCGGCGGCTCGGGGATCCAGCGGCAAGTGCGGCAGACGCCGCTCGGGCAGTTCGTCACGCAGACGACGTGCTCCAAGTGCGCGGGCGACGGGCAGATCGTGCAGTCGCCGTGCTCGACGTGCCGCGGCCGCGGCCGCGTCGAGCAGGAGAAGACGCTGCAGGTCCGCATCCCGGCCGGCGTCGACGACGGCTCGCGGATCAAGATCACCGGCAGCGGCGAAGCGGGGATTCGCGGAGGGCCGGACGGCGATCTCTACGTGTACCTGAGCGTCAAACCGCACGCGCTGTTCCGGCGGGACGGTCTCGACGTGCTGCTCGACGTCCCGGTCTCGGTCCCGCAGGCCGCGCTCGGCGGCGAGATCTCCGTCGCCTCGCTCGACGGCCGGATCCCGCTCACGCTGCACGCGGGCACGCAGAGCGGCTCGCAGTACCGCTTGCGCGGGCGCGGCATGCCGAGCGTGCGCGGCGGCGCGAAAGGCGACGAGCTGGTGACGATCCACGTCGTCGTCCCCACGAAGCTCAGCAAGCGCGAACGCGAGCTCCTCGAGGAGTACGCCCGCGCCGGCGGCGACCAAATCGAAGACAAATCGTTCTTCGACCGCGTCAAAGACGCGTTCCGCGCGGAGTGAGCTCGGCGCGCCGAGACCTCATCAGGCTTCGGAAAGCGATATCACCCGGAGTGCAGGGCTTCGTTCCGCAAGCTCCGATAGTACGCCTGAGTCCAGGACAAGCAGATTCGCTTCCATAGCCGATCTCCCGCGGCGCGGCCTTCCGGCGAGATCGGATCCTCGCGTTCCATCTCCGCGAGGAGCTCGAGCATGCCGAGCCGGTTGATCTCGTCGCGAACCGCCTGGGTGAACAGCGCAGACAGCTTCACGGGCTCTCCCGCGAGCTGTTTCAGCTCGTCGAGCAGCGCTCGGTCGATCGTGACCGAGACGCGGGTCGTCTTCGGCATCGCGGCGGATTCTAGCATGGCGCGATCGTACGCGCCATAGAGTTACCGCATGATGGCCGGAAGGTGAGCGATCGTCGTTCGCTCAGCCGCCGATCGTTGCCGGGGTCGCGACGTTCGCGCGCTGGAGCTCGGCGTCGAGCGTGCCGGTGAGCAGGCTCCAGCACATGCGGTAGTCGCTCGCGAGCGAGCGGAGCGGCGCGCTGAACGTCTCCGGCTTGTTGCGCTCGATGAAGGCGTGCGAGTACCAGGCGGGAGCGTAGCCGCAGACCAGCGCCGCGCCGAAGAGCTTCGGGTCGCGGCGGGCGAGCGCGGCGGTGCCGACCAGCGTGGCGAGCATCGTCCCGGCGGCGTGGATCGTGCGGGTGCGCGGGTCGGCGTGCGCGCGCAGGTAGCGGAGCCAGAAAGCGTCATCGACCATGCGAGGGCCTTCCTCGGAAGCGAGGCGAATCGCCTGCCGCGATGCGGGACCGCTTCTTCGTCGAAGGCGTCCACGCGGTCGGCGACCGCGTCGCGTTCGCGCCCGACGACGCGCGGAAGCTCACCACCGTACTCCGGAAGCGCAGCGGCGATCGCGTCCAGGTGGTCGACTCCGGCGGCGTCGCGTACGCCGCGACCCTCGCGGTCGACGGGCGCGAAGTCGGCGCGACGCTCGACGAGCGCATCGAGCGAGGCGACGTGGAGACGGCGCTGCGAGTCACCGTCGCGCAGGCGGTCCCGAAAGGGCAGAAGATGGATCTCGTCGTCGAGAAGGCGACGGAGCTCGGCGCGCACGCGATCGTCCCGGTCCGCAGCGAGCGCGTCGCCGGCCACGAGACCCCCGCCAAGGTCGAGCGCTGGCGGCGCATCGCGAAGTCCGCGGCGCAGCAGTCGGGCCGGGTGCGCATCCCCGAGGTCGCCGACGTCCACGACTGGTACGCGCTGCTCGCGACGTTCGCTCGCTACGACCGCGTCTACGTCCCGTGGGAGCTCGCCGAGCCGGCGCCGCTGCGCGAGGTGTTCGAGCGCGAGCTGTCCGGCGCGAACAGCGTGCTGATCGTGATCGGCCCCGAGGGCGGGTTTTCCGCCGACGAGGTCGAGCGCGCGCGGAGCGCCGGCGCGAGCGCGATCTCGCTCGGCCGCCGCATCCTGCGCACCGAGACCGCCGCGCTCGTCGTCCTGAGCGCGCTGCTCTACGCGCGCGGCGAGCTGTAGCGCGTCCTGGCCGAAAAGGACCCGCAACAAAACTAACGTACGTTAGAATTCGGCTTGTCCGTCAGGCGATCTCGCCTCGGGCGCCTGAAAGTGAGAGTTCGTCGATGCGCGCTTCCGGGAAGCTCGTCCGGTCGAGCCGTGTAGCGGCACTGTGTCTTGCCGTGACCGTCGCGCTCAGCCAGTCCGGAGTCCATCCGGCACGCGCGCAAGCACCGAAAACGCTCGTCTTCGCGGTCGAGTGGGAGCCGACGCGGCTCGATCCCGCGACCGGTGCGCTGTGGGTGACGCATCGCGTCCTGACCTGCATGTTCGAGAGCTTCACCGGACAGGATCTCTCGCTCGCGAACGTCCCTCGCCCGCCGATCGTCCCGCGCCTCGCGACGAGCTGGGATCTCTCGAAGGACCGCACCGTCTACACGTTCCATCTGCGCAAGGGCGTCAAATTCCACGACGGGACACCGTGGAACGCCGATGCGGCGAAGTTCAACTTCGACCGCATCATGAACCCCAAGTCGAAGTACTACTACAGCGTCGCGGTGCCGGTCAACACGTGGTGGACGGCCGACATCAAGAGCTACGAGGCGGTCGATCCGAACACGTTCCGCGTCACGCTGAAGCATCCGAACATCGACTTCCTGTACCGCCTGGCGCAAGGATCGTTCGGCTCGGCCGGGATGGAGAGCCCGGCCGCGATCGAGAAGTGGGGCAACGACAACGTCGCGCTGCATCCGGTCGGCACGGGACCGTTCCGCTTCGTGCAGCGCGTCTTCAACGAGAAGATCGTGCTCGAGCGCAACCCCGACTACTGGGATCCGAAGCGTACGCCGAAGGTCGATCAGCTGATCTTCCGCCCGATCGTCGAATCCGCCGACCGCGAGCTGGCGCTCTTGAACGGCACCGCGGACATCGTCTACCTGCCGCCTCCCGACGCGCTCGACTACTTGAAGTCCCGCCACTTCACGATCGTGCGGGCGAGCGTACCGTCCGTCTACTTCATGTGGCTCAACTTTCGCGCTCCGGAGCTGAAGGACGTCCGCGTACGGCGTGCGATCGCGATGTCGATCGACCGCGTGGGGCTGTGCAAGTTCCTGCGGCGGGACACGTGCAGGCCCGCCTACGGCATCCTGAATCCGAACGGCCCCGGCTACGACCCGAACTTCAAAGAGAACGCGTACGACCCCGTCAAAGCGCGTGCGCTGCTCGCCGCGGCGGGATACGCGCACGGGCTGAAGATCCGGATGGACTTCACGCCGAGCGGGACCGGCTTTTCGTCGCCGGACGCGGAGTGGATCCAGAACAATCTCCGCCAGATCGGCATCGATGCGTCGATCCAGATCTTCGAGACCGGCGGGTACGTCAATCAGATGCTCAAGGGGATGCGCCCCGGTACGGACATCATGGAGCTCGGGTGGGGCGAGAACGATTTCCACTGGCTGATCTCGATCATCCCGCCTTCGGCGTTGCCGCCGCACGGGTTGAACGCGGGGTTCTACGACAACCCGAAGATCGAGCGGCTCCTGCTCGCCGCGGAGGAGGCGCGCAGCGAAGGAGAAGAGGTGCAGCACCTGCGCGAGATCCAGAAGACGATCGCCGACGACGTCGCCTGGATCCCGTACTTCGCGCCGCTCGGCATCTTCGCGGTGAGTCCCAAGGTGCGCGGGTTCGTCGCGGCGCCTCAGCACTGGAACGATTTGGCGATCGTCGACAAAGAGTGACGCCGAGCTGATCCGTGGCGGGCTACGTGTGCCGCCGGCTGCTGTGGACCGTCCCGGTGCTCTTCGGGGTGAGCTTCGTCGTCTTTCTCGCGATGCACTCGCTTCCCGGTGATGCGGCCCAGCAGATCCTGGGGCTCGCGGCGACCGAGGAGAACGCGTCGGCGCTGCGCTCGAGCATGGGGCTCGACCGGCCGTTCATCGTGCAGTACGCGGGTTGGCTAGGGCACACGCTGCGAGGTGACCTCGGCGTCTCCGCGATCATGCGGTCACCCGTGATCGTGATCCTCGGCGGGAAGCTGGTGAACTCGCTCGTCCTCGCTGCCGCGAGCTTATCGATCGTCGCGGTGAGCGGGTTCTTTCTCGGCACGGCGTCCGCCGCGCACGCCGGCAAAGTGATCGACAGAACGATCGTGACGACCGCGCTCGCACTCGCGAGCGCGCCGGTGTTCTGGGTCGGCCTCGTCTTGCTGTTCGCGTTCGGGATCGTGTGGCCGATCTTCCCGACCGCGGGGATGACCAGCTTGACCGGGTCGAACGGAACCCCGGACGTGCTCTGGCACGTCGTGCTCCCCGCGCTCACGGCCGCGGCGATGCCGGCGGCGATCGTGACACGCGTGACGCGCAGCGCGATGATCGACACGATCGGACGTCCGTTCATCGCAGCGGCGCGCGGCCGCGGCGTCTCCCCGCGGCGCATCCTCTACGTTCACGCGGCGCGAAACGTGCTGCCGGTCTTCGCGAACGTCTGCGGTCTGCAGATCGGCCATCTCTTCGGCGGCGTCGTCTTCACCGAGATCGTCTTCTCCTGGCCCGGCATCGGGATGCAGTTGTTCGACTCGATCGAGCAGCGGGACATCCCGATGGTCCAGGGCTGCGTGCTCGCGATCGCGGTCGTCTTCGTGCTCTCGAACGCGCTCTCCGACGTCCTCGTGCGCGCGCTCGACGTGCGGAGCCGCTGATGCGGTGGGCGAAGGGCGCCTATCTCCGCTCGGTCTCGCGCGCGTTCCGTGCGAACCCGGCCGCGGTCGCGGGACTGGTCGTGTTCGGGGCGCTCGTCGTGTGCGCCGTCTGCGCTCCTCTGCTCGCGCCGTACGATCCCGCCGCGAGCGATCTCAGCTTGCGGTTGCGCGGCATCGGTACGCCGGGCCACCCGCTGGGACTCGACGGTAACGGCCGCGATATGCTCTCGCGCTTGATCTACGGGGCTCGCGTCTCGCTGCTGACGGGTCTGGTCCCGGTCGCCGCGGGCGGGATCGCCGCGGTCCCCATCGGTCTGCTCGCCGGCTACTACGAGCGCGCGGGCACGGTCGTCATGCGCGTCATGGACGTCCTCTTCGCCTTCCCGATCGTGCTGCTCGGGATTCTGCTCGCGGCGATCCTCGGGCCCGGCCTGCCGAATCTGCTCGCCGCGCTCACGGTCGTCGTCATTCCGTATACCGCGCGCGTCGTGTTCGTCGAGACGGTCTTGTCGAAACATCTCGGCTTCGTCGAAGCGGCGCGCGCGCTCGGCGCCTCCGACCGGCGCATCATCGCGGGTCAGCTGCTGCCCCAGGTGCTCTCCGCCGCCGTCGTCTACTCGATGACGATCGTCGGCGCGATCAGCATCGCCGCCGCGGGGCTCAGTTTCCTGGGCCTCGGCATTCAGCCGCCGACCGCGGATTGGGGATTGATGACCAGCGACGGGCGAAACGTGCTGAATCTCGCGCCGCACGTCTCGACGCTGCCGGGAGTCGCGATCTGCGTCATGGTGATCTCGCTCAACATGATGGGGGACGGCGTCCGCGCGGCGCTCGATCCGCTGCTCCGCGCGAACGCGGCGCTGGAAGGACGACGATGAATCTCTTCTACACCCCGGCCTCCGAGCTGCTCGAGCTGTACCGGGCGCGGACGGTCTCGCCGATCGACGTCGTCGCGTCGGTCTTCGCGCGCATCGACGCCCACAACGAGACGATCAACGCGCTCTACGTGCTCGACCGTGCCGGCGCGACGGCCGCCGCCGAAGCCTCCGACGCTCGGTGGCGCCGCGGCGAACCGGCCGGGCTCCTGGACGGAATCCCGGTGACCGTGAAAGACCACATCCCCACCAAAGGGATGCCCTCACCGAACGGAAGCCGCGGGACGGATCAGGAGGGTTCGTCGGATCTCGACGCGCCGGTGACGTCGCGCCTGCGCGAGCACGGCGCGGTGATCGTCGGGAAGACGACGATGCCGGACTTCGGTTACATCGCGTCGGGGATCAGCACCCTGTACGGAACGACGCGCAATCCCTGGGATACCTCGAAGAACTCGGGAGGCTCGAGCTCGGGTGCGGGCGCGGCGGTAGCCGCCGGCTTCGGCCAGCTCGCGATCGGCACGGACATCGGCGGGTCGGTGCGCATTCCGTCGTCGTTCTGCGGAGTGGTCGGGCTGAAGCCGAGCTACGGCCGCGTCCCGTTCCACGAGCCGTGGCCGTGGTTCGTCGCCGGGCCGATGGCGCGGACGGTGACCGATGTCGCGCTCCTGCTGCGGGTCATCAGCGAACCGGACGCACGTGATTTCGCCTCGCTTCCGTACGATTCGCGCGATTACGCCGCCGAACTGGAACGATCGCGTCGGGGCCTGCGGGTCGGCGTCTTACCGGAGATCGGGTTCGGACTTCCGCTCGATCCCGAGATCGCCGCGTGCCTGAACGCGACCGCGCGCACGCTCGAGAACGCCGGGGCGCACATCTCGCGCATGCCGCCCATCTTCACCGAGAATCCCGAGCCGGATTTCGACCGCTGCCTGCAGGTTCGCGCCAACGCGACCTTCCGCGAAGTGACCGAAGAGCCGCGGGCCTACGTCCTCCCGGAGATCGCCGAGTGGTGCCAGCGCGCCGACGCGCTCTCCGCCGGAGACCTGATGCGCTCGCTCATTCGCTCCGGCGAGATCCGCGCCCGGACGCTGGCGGCGTGTGCGCCCTACGACTACGTCCTCGTCCCGACGATGCCCGTGCTGCCGTACGCGGCGGAGCTGCCGTGGCCGCCGAACGGAACGGCGCACAACCAGTACTGCTTTCCGTTCAACATGTCCGAACAGCCCGCGCTTTCGATCAACGCGGGTTTCAGCGCGAGCGGCTTACCGATCGGCGTGCAGTTCGTCGGCCGGCGCTTCGACGATGCAGGCGTCCTTCAGATCGCGCGCGCCTTCGAGGCCGCGACGCCCGGCCTGCGAAGGCGCGTACCGTTTTGATCCGCGCGGCGAGCGCGCTCAGCTGTCGGCGGGCGTCCGGACGACCTCGAAGCTGAGCGGCTGCGTGCAGGCGTAGGCCTGACCCTGGGTCGTGTACTGCGGCGTGCAGCGGCCGTATCCGATCGACGAGATCAGCGGTACCGTCTGCGGCCCGGTGCCGGCGACGCGAATCTGCATCGTCCCGACGTTGCCGTAATGGCCGCGCGTCACCAGCCGCATCGACACCGTCGGGCTCACCGTGCTCCACGGTGACTCCAGCCCGGAGACGTCGGCGGGCTGCAGCGGCGCGAACGTGCGGCTCATCGCGTTGAAGTCGTTCGCCGAGCCGATGATGTCGTTGCGCCAGCCGCGCAGGTCTTGGACGATCTGTCCCGCGCCGCCGAGCTGGCCGAGGATGCTGTCCAGCGAGGGTCCGCCGACCGCGCTCGAGAGCGAGCTCCACTTCCCTTGGATGTCGTCGAGCACGCTGGACGCGAGCAGTCCTTTGTAGTCGGGGATCAGCGAGTCGACGACGCCGCGCGCCCCGGAGCCGAAGTCGGTGAAGCCGACGCCGCTCTGGATCGTCCACGACGTCTGCTGGACCGGGCTGAACTGCAGCGGTGTCGACGAGGCGCGCGAGTTCATCGCGATGATCGCCGGCGCACGGTGCCCGCGCATCGGCCCGAGCACGAACGCGAGCGGCGAGCGCGCCGGACGCGAGTGGCTCATGCAGAACTGCCGCACCGCGACCGCATAGTCGCCGGGCGCGAGCGAGACGGTCCCGGTGTTCGAGCCGCGCAGCTGCGTGATGATCGAGGCGACCGTCGCGCTCTGTCCGGAGGGCACCGGCGCGAACGGTGCGCCGGGGAGCGTGGGGACGGTCGGATACAGCTCGACGGGATCGAGCTTGATCGGCGACTGCTCGACGATGTAGGGCGCCAGCTGTTTCGCCGCCGCGCCGAGCGCGGCGCGGCGCGGGTCGAGTCCCGGGATCCCGAACTGCGCCGACGCGAGCCCGGTGCACAGCGCGGACGCGAGGAGCGCGGCGGCCAGCGCCGCGACGGTAGAACGGCGGAAGAAGCTCATGGTCGCTCGTTCGGCACGCGTGCCCGAGCTCCTTACAAGAGCCTGGGATTGAGCGCGGATGAGAACCGGGCCACGGGTCTTGATCTCCATCGGGTTCTCAGCTTCGCGCGCTACGATAGTCCCGACGAGCCGGTCAGGTACCGGACGTAAAGGAATCATCAATGCTCAATCGTTTCTCGAAGTTTTTCATGGCATCCGGCGTCGCGGCCGCAGTCACGACCGGCGCGATGATCCCGCGTCCGGCCTCCGCGGACACCACGTCGACGCTCCTCACCGCCGCGGCGGCGATCGGCGCGATCGTGCTGCTCAACAACTATCAGCACAAACAAGCCCAAGCCAACCAGATCGTCGGCTACACCGCGAACGGCGGCACCGTCTACGGCGACGGCCGGATCGTGATGCCGGACGGGCAGACGTACTACCCGAACTCCAACGGCCAGTACGCGATCAACAACTACGGCTACAACAACGGCTACAACCCGTCCACGTACGGCTACGCGCCGTCCGGCTACTACAACAACGGCTCGTACAACAACGGTTACTACAACAACGGGTACTACAACAACGCGCCGGTGAACACGAGCAACCTGCCGCGCTACAACACGCCGGGCTACCCGGTCTACAACAACAACGGGTACTACAACAGCGCGCAGCGCCGCGGCCGCGACGACACGCAGCGCGGAGCCTACCAGCAGCGCGTCCAGAACCAGAACACCGTCCGCTGGAACGCGAACGCGAACCGTACCAACGATCAGCGCGGTCAGAACGGCGATCGTCACCACTAGCATCTGAGCGCCGGACGCCGCTTCGCTTCCGAGCTCAGGCTTCGAGCGAGGCGGCGTTTCGACCGCAACCGCGCCGCGCGGCGGCGTGTAGCTGGCGGCATGAGCCTGCACGCGTGGCTCGCGTTCGCGCTGGTCGCGGTCCTCGTCTCGCTGGTCCCCGGACCGGCGGTGATCTCGGTCGTCTCGACCGCGCTGCGCGGCGGCTTCCGCGCCTCGCTCGCCACGAACGCCGGCGTGCTCGCCGGCGACGCGGTCTTCGTCGCCGCCGCGGCGCTCGGACTCGGCGCGTTGCTCGTCGCCTCGCACGCGCTCTTCGTCGCCGTGAAGTGGCTCGGCATCGCGTACCTCGCGTATCTCGGCGTGCGCGCACTGCTCGACCGCGGCACCGCGTTCTCGCTCGACGGAAGCGCGGGCGCCGTGCGGCACGCGTTCCGGCTGGGGCTCACGACGCAGCTCGCGAACCCGAAGGTCATCCTGTTCTTCGGCGCGCTGCTCCCGCAGTTCGTCGATCCCGCGCATCCGGCGGCGCCGCAGTTCGCGCTGCTCGGCGCGACGTTCATCGTGAGCGATCTGCTCGTGTTCGCCGGCTACGGGGCGCTCGCGCACGGCGCGCGCCGTGCGCTGCGCAGCCCGCGCGCCGCGCGACTCACCTCGCGCGTCACCGGCGCGGTGATGCTCGGCGCCGCCGCGCGCCTCGCCGCGGAGCGCTGACGGCCGTTGCGTCGTGCGGCTCGGGCGAAGCCCGAACGCGAAGGGTCCGGCGTCAGCCGGACCCACTCATGCGACGCGAACGATCAGCTTCGCGACGGCCGGGCCGCTGAGGATGACGACGAAGATCCGCAGCGTCTGCACCGCGAGGACGAGCGGGACGTTCGCGCCGCTGCCGAGCGCGATCACGGTGACCGAGTCGAGCCCGCCGGGCGTCGTCGCGAGGTACGCGGTCAGCGCGTCGACGTGCAGCGTCGCGACGAGCAGCGCGCCGGAGAGCGCGCAGAGCGCGAGCAGCACCAGCGTCGAGGCGAGCAGTTGCGGCAGGACGCGCACCACGTACCGCACGGTCGCGCGCGTGTAGAGCAGCCCGATCGTGAGCCCGATCGTCAGGTACGCCGCGTCGAGCAGCGGCGCCGGCAGCTGAAGCCGGACGATGCCGGTCCCGTGCAGCACCGCGCCGAGCACCATCGGCCCGAGCAGACCGCCCGCGGGTATCTTCAGCCGCGTCGCGCCCCACCAGCCGACCGCCGCGACCGCGATCGTCTCGAGCACCGCGAGCGGATCGAACCCCGTGGCGGCGAGCGCCGGATGCGCCCCTCCGCGCGGGAGGAGCACCCGCGCTACCGCCGACGCCGAGAGCACGACGATGGTGACTCGCAGGTACTGCATGAACGCGACGATCCGTGCGTCGGCGCCGTAGTCGATGCTCATCGCGGTCATCGCCGACGCCCCGCCTGGCGAGGATCCCCAGGCGGCCGTCTCGGGCGCGATCGAGCTGAACCGCGCGAGCACCCAGCCCGCGATCGCGGCCGCGAGGACGGTCGTGACCACGACCAGCGCCATCACCGGCCATGAGCGCAGGATCGACGCGACCACCGGCGGGGTGAACGTCTGCGCGATGAGCATCCCGACCGCCGCCTGCGCCGCCGCAAACGCCGCGTTCGGGACGCGGAGCTCCACCAGCCCGCTCGAAGAGGCGACGACCGCGACGAGAACCGGCCCGATCAGCCACGGCGCCGGGACCGCCAGCCGCTGGAGAACCAGCGCAGCCGCCGCGCTCGCGGCGATCAGCGCGCTCCATTCCAAGGCTCTCCGGGCGGTCACTACCGCCAGGACCCCGCCGCCGGCTCTCCGGGTGCCGGAACCATGCGACTTTTCCGTCGCGCATCCCGCCGAGACGCCGAAGATCTCGGCGGGGCGCGCGCCTTCTCACTACACGGGGCTCACCGTGATGGTCGCCGGATTCCCGGGATTCTGCGTGCCGCCGCCCTGACCGCCGGTCCCCTGCCCGCCGCCGGGACCGGTCGCGCCTTGCGAGCCGCCGCCCCCGCCGCCGTGATGCTTCCCGCCTCCGCCGCCGCCGCCGCCGGCACCGCCCGGCCCGCCGGAGGCAGGGGTCCCTGGCGAGCCGCCCGGTACGGGCGACGGCTGGGACGTGATCTTCGCCACCAGCGCGGCCGGAACGAAGATCGAAACCGTGCCGTTCGCGTTGACGGCGTTGCCGCCGTTCCCGCCGGCGCCTCCCGTGCCGCCTCGGCCGCCGTTTCCGCCGTTCCCGCCGCCGGTTCCCTCGCACGCGCAGGTGACGCCGTCACCGCCGCTGCCGCCGGTCCCGCCCGCACCGCCCGGGCTCCCGTTCCCGCCGGCGCCGCCGGTACCCGAGCGGGTCGTGACGGTGAGGTTCGCGGCGCCGGTCCAGCCCGTCGTGAACGTGATCGACGCCGCGAGGCTCGGCGATCCCGTCGCACCCGGGAAGCCGCTGCCCCCGGCGGTCCCCGTGGCGCCTGTCCCGCCCGGTCCGCCGTTTTCCTCGCCGATCCCGCCACCGCCGTCGCATGAGCCCCGCGATCCCTGGTTTCCGACGCCGCCGGCCCCGACGGTCGCTCCGGTGTTGCCCGTCGTCCCGGTCTTCCCGAGGATGTTGAAATCGTACTGACCGGCCGGCGCGCTGCCGTTTCGAATCAGGCTCGTCGCCGTCATGGTCAGCGTCGTGTTGTAGACGCTGATCCACGACTGGTCGTTCATCGTCAGCGTGCCCCAGTTGTACACTGCGGCGCCGCTGCTGTCGACGACGAAATTGCCGTTGATGACCTTGTCCTCTAGCGACTCGTAGAAGACGTCGAGCGGGAACATGCGCTCTGCGACATCGCGGTCCCAGTGGTTGAGCGGTGCCCGGTCGTACAGGTACGCGGTCACGCGCGCCACGATATCCGCCTCGCTGCGGTCGGAGTTCGGGTCGCCGAGGTCTTCCGGCTTGCTGAAGAAGATCTTCTCGCGAACGCCCGGGATCGCGCCGGCGATGAGAATGGCCTTGAGCTTGTCGAGGTTCGGGACGGTGACGGCGCCCGTGTCCGGGTTGCGCGGCAAACCGGCGATCGCGTCTTCGATTCTGGCCTGCCGAGCAAAGAAGTCCGGGTTGCTCATGAGGTTGCCTTTCGGTCGGAGTTCGAGGAGGGTGCTGACGTCACGAATGGCGTCGCTGGTAGCTCGTTGAGGAAGATCACAGGCCCGGGTCGGGTGCGTCCGGGCCGTCCGGAGCGGCCGGCGCGGCCGGACTCGCCCGCTGTGCCGCCCGGAGCTCCCGCGGCGCCGCCGCGTCCGGCAGCACCGCCCGTTCCGGGCCGTCCGCCGTCGGCGCGGTGCGCGATGCACGTGATGCGTGACGCGTCCTCGGGCGGCGCGACGACGTAGACGCTCGACGAGACGCCCCCGTGGCCCGCGTCGCCGCCGCGGCCGCCGTCGCCGCCTCGTCCGCCGTCGCCGCCGCGGCCCGGAGCGATGTCGCCGCGAATCAGCTTTGCGCCTGGAGCTCCGTCGCCGCCGCTCCCGCCATCGCCGCCGTCCCCGCCGCGGCCGCCGTTTCCGCCGCTGCCGCCGCGCGCGACGACCGTAAGGCGCCCGTGCAAACGGCGCAGCGTGATCTCGGCGATCTTCGCCATCCCGCCGTTGCGGCCGTCGCCCCCGCGTGCGCCGTCCGTGCCCGATGCTCCAGGGGCTCCGCGCATCGCGCGCTCGTCGAGCTCGCCGAGGAGTTTCAATCCGATGATCGTTCGTTCGGTTACGAGCGGGATGCCGCGGGCTCCGTCGTCGCCGCGTGTGCCGTGCCGTCCGGCGGTTCCGTGCAGCGGTCCGGAGCGCGCGTCGACGGAGAACGGCGTCGCGCCCACCTCGATCGTGCACGGCTCGTCGCCCTCGCCGCCTTCGGCGACGAGCGTCCCGCAGCAGAACGAGAACACGTTTCCGTGCACGGCGACCGACGAACCGGGCGCCATCCTGAGCGTCCCGACGTTGACGAGGACGTACAGCTCTTCGAGATCGTCGATCCCCCAGATGGCGCCGCGTACGCTGACGTCCCAGACTTCGCCGGGGCGCAGGCTCTTCTCGCGGACGCTGATCGCCTTCACGTGCGCCGGCATGTGCCGCGCGATCCCGTAGCGGTCCAGCTCGCTCTCCGTCGTGCCGCCGGCGAACACGACCGCTTCGCCGCGGTCGTGCATCCCTTGCCCGAGCCGCCGGCGCGCGGCGATCGCCGGATGGAAGAACGTCTCCTGGCGGAGACGGCGCTGTTCCGCGGTCGCCCGCGACATCACGCGGCGCACGTCCTCGACGGTGGGAAGCAGAGCGTACGAGACGACCTGCTCGCCGGACTCGAGCCGGGCCGGTTCGTGTCCCGCGAGCGCGGCGACACCGAGAAACTCGTCGAGCGCGGCCGCCGTCACGGCGCGTTTCCGGCCGCTAGCGCCGCGGTCGCCGGCCGCGCCGGGAGGTAATCGTCGATTCGGGCGAACGGCCGCTTTCGCTGCACTGCGAAGAACGCGTCGCGCTGTGCGTCGCGGTCCACGAGGTGATGGCTCAGCGGGTTGGTGTCGTTGTACACGTAGAGGACCTCGTCGTTGTAGTGCACGCGATCGAATCCGGCGAGCTCGAGCAGCGGATACATCAGCGCGGCGTCGACCGAGCTACGCAGCCACGAGCCGCGCTCGTCCCGCAGACAGGCGTACTCCGGGTCTTGGTCCGCGATGCGGTGGAAGAGCCCGGCGCGAAAGCTGCGCAGGTGCGAGGTCCGCCAGTCGGCGCGCAGCGACGCGAACGCTTTTCGCGACGCGAAGGGCCGGCAGAAACCGATCTCGCCGTCGGCGAACCGGAACTGTCCGTACGTCACCCAGCAGTCGTAGCGCTCGTACGCCGCGCGGACGGTGCGCAGCGCGGCGGGCGTGCTCAGCCGGTCGTCGCCGTCGACGCACACGACGATCTCGCTCGGACCGCAGTCCGCGATCAGCGCGTGGAGGTTGCTCGCCACCCCGCGCCGGACCGGGTTGCGGACGAGCCGCACGCGCGGATCGCCGAGCGGGACGGCGCGCGACGCGCCGTCGGTCGAGCCGTCGTCGCAGAAGACAACGCGGAAATTCGGATCGTCCTGCTCCAGAATGCTGCGCACGCACGGTTCGAGATAGGCGCCCGCGTTGAAGTACGGGACGAGGACGACGATAGCGTGCGGCTCCCGGCCGCTGCGCTGACGCGGCCAGGTGAGACCTCGCATCGCGAAGGCGCGCCCGCGGCGCGCCGAATCCACGACCCACGCGGGCGCGTCGTCCGCTTCCAGCACGCGGTCGAACGCCTCGACCGCTTCGGCGAACCGCGACGTCGCGAACGCGGCGATCCCGTACTCGAGCCGGAGCAGAACCTCGTAGACGTCGCGCTCGATGAAGAGCCGGTCCCGCGCGGGATAGGGGATCTCGCCGTGCGCCACCGCGGCGTGCGCGTAGGCGAGCTCGAAGGCCTCGCGCTCGCGCAGCGACTTGACGAGCTGGTAGAGCGGTTCCAAGCGCCACGGGCGCTCGGCGAACGCGTCGAGCAACGCGATCCGCACGTCGCGCTCGTCGTGACCGAGGTTCGCGCGCATCGCCGCGGCCATGTACCGGGCGTACCAGCACTCCTCGTCCCAGCCGCCCATCGCGACGCGCTTCTCGTACCACGCGAGCGCGTCCGCGTGCCGGCCGACGTCCTTGTACGACTGCGCCAGGTAGAACACGTTGCGCGCGTTGGAGGGATCGCGTTCCACCTCGGCGCTGAGGAGCGCGATGTCGCGCGGGAACTTGTCCGACCGGTTCGCGCCGTCGGCGAGGTGCGTGTACGTCAGCGCGGTGAACGGCAGCGAAGGGCTCGCGGTCGGCGCGTAGACGTACTCGTGGGTGACGCCTTCGTACCGCCAGTCGTGGCGGTTCGCGAGCAGCATCGGCTGCCCGTAGTCGACCGAGCCTTCGTAGCGGATGTCGTACGAGTCCGCCGTCAGCTCGTGCTTGAACGGCGCGTGCACGTTCGCGATCATGTCCGCGTCGAGGATCAGGAGATAGTCCGCCTTGCCTCGCGCGAGCCGCAGCGACTCTTCGCGGTTGCGCCCGAAGTTCACCCACGGGACCCGGTGGAGCTCGCCCGGGATCCCGTCCATCGCGCGCAGGACCTCGTCCGGCGTCCCGTCCGTCGATCCGGTGTCGCAGATCACCCAGTAATCGACGATCGGGCGAACCGACGCGAGCGCGCGCGCGACGATCGTGCTTTCGTCGCGCACGATCATGCACAGGCAGATCGTCCGTTCGCGTGAGCTCATATGTCTTGCACCAGCCGGACGCACGTCGCGAAAGCCGGCACGAGCGACGTCTCGACCGACACCGACGACGAGACGGACGAAAACGTAGCGCAGAGGAAGGTGCTCGCCTGTCCGGGTGACGTGGACCAATAGTATCCGCGGACCAGGAAGTCGCCGTACGATCCGGTGTACCAGCCGCCGAGCTGCGCGTTGAACCCGCTCGAGCCGCCGGCGATGAGCTGAGCGTACGTGAAGAGCCCGAAGAGCTCGTTCCAGTCGTCGGCGGTCGGGATGCGCCAGCCCGGCGGGATCGCGTTCTGGGCGGCCGCGTACGTGTACAGCCGCCCGTAGGTCGCTTCCGGGGTGCCGTAGACGAGCGAGTCGCCCAGCGCGTAGTCGAGGTTCGCGGCGAGCCAGATCTTGTTCTGTGCCGGCAGGAGCAGCGTCGGATAGTTCTTGCCGTCGCGCTGGTCGTGGAAGAACTGCGACTCGAAGAACACGGTGAACTGCTGGCTGTTGAGATAGTTCCCCGCGCCGTCGAGCGCCTGCGCGGTGAACGTCACCGGCATGCTCTGGGGGACCGGAGGAACCCGCATGGTCTTCCAGCCGTAGCCGAGCGGCGAGAACTTCGGATACGCGACCGGCACCGCCGGCACGCCCGGGAACCCCGTGATGATGTTGACGGCCGGGACCTCGAACATCGTCCATTTCAGCGCGATGCTTTGGGCCTGGGCGGGGTCGGTGACGGTCACGACCGGCGTCGAACCGGAGAACTCGACGATCCCGCGCGTCGGCGGCGGGCTTTGCTTGACGACGTCGAGGACGTAGACTTGCTCGTTGTACGGCGTCGTCTCGTCCTTCATGAAGTTCTTGAAGTCCACGATCATCTGCGTGTGGCCCGGGATCGTGATCGAGACGACGTTCTCGAACTTCAGCGTAACGTTCGCATCGGCGCCGTCGACCGGGCCGAGGATCGACAGGTTCGTCGAGGCCGGCGCGAACGTCCACACCGGTTCCGGCGCGCTCGACGTCGGGTCCGGGTTCCCGCTCGTCCACCCGAGCGGCTGGGTCTGGATCCCGCCTTTGATGTTCCAGGCCGAGCCGATCACCGGCTTGTCGCCGGGCGGCGGCTTCTCGTTCGGCGCCAGCGCGCCGGCGACCGTCCCGTAGACGAACCGAACCGTGACCGTCGGAGAACCGGTCCACTGCGCCGTCCCGCTGTACAGCGCCTGGCTCGCCATGTTCTTCAGGTTGAGGAACAGCGTGTTCGGAAGCGGATCGCTGTCGCTCGGCGAGACGTACACCACGCCGAGCGATTCCAGCGACACGTCGAGGACGCCGACGAGCGAGGCGTTTCCGGGCTGCGGCTGGCTCGCGAGGATCAGCGGGGCCAGCACCTGATCGGGGACCGCGCCTTGCATCCCGGCCGGGTTGATCTGAACGCTCTGGCTCGCGTCCGGGGCGGCGCTCGTCGCCGCGTTCGCGATCGAGAACTGTTTCGAGGTGCCGGTGCTCCACTGCGTGCCGTCGGCGCCGCCGAACGTCAGGACCAGCGCCGTTTGACTCGCGTCGTAGGCGCAGGTCCAGCCGTCCAGCGCGATCTTCATCGCCTGGAGCGCGGTCGCGTCGTAGAACGTCGGCATGAAGATCGTCAGCGTCGACGGCGTACCTCCCGACACGAGCGTGATCGCGCCGCCCGTTCCGTTCGTGAGGGTCACGTCCAGCGTCGCCGTGACGCCGCTGTAGACCGTCGCGTTCCCCGTCGCCGGGTTGACGAGCGAGATCCCGAAGCCGGCCGAATCGCCGGCCATCACGGCACCGCCGGTCCGGGCGAGAGCTGCACCCAGCCTTCGTGGATCGTCTGCGGCGAGTAGCCGCCGATCGCGTTCTCGCCGACCGCGTTCGGCGCTTGCGGCACCGGCGCGGCGCCGGGCGCGATCCACGACCACTCGTAGCCCGACTCGAGCGGGAGCGGGACGCGCAGACCGGTCCGCAGCCCGAGGATCGGAAGCACCGAGAAGCTGATCTCGAGCCGCTGCATCGTCTTGAGATACTGGTCCGGCGGGATCTCGAGCCCGGCGACCGGGAGAACGCCGGTCGTCGCGTGGATCGCCGCGCGCGGATCGAGGAGGAACGTCACGACGACCGGATCGTCGTTGAGCGTGAGCTGCAGCGTCTCCGGCGTCGGCCGCTCGACCCCGTTGGTCGCGCCGGGCGGCGCGGCGGGAGCGTAGAGCGTCGAGTACGGCGCGCTGCCGTCGCCCTCGATCAGGAAGCCGACGAGCCCGTCGTCGACGTTCGCCAGATCGCCGAGCCGAACCGGGAAGAGAACGTCCCCGAGATTCGCCGCGGCGATCGCTTGACGCGCGCTGTAATCGAACGCCTGTTGTGCGACCGCTTGCGGAAACGGGTCGGCGGAGCTCGTGTCGGCTTGGCTTAGCGGGAGCAGTCCGCCGCGCGTCTCGAGGCCGATCACCGCGCGGCCGATCGCGAGCGGCCGTCCGATGAGGACCGAGAGCGATTGGCTCTGCGCCGCGCCCGACGGGCTGATGAACGGTTCGGACGCGAGGATCGTCGTCATGAGATCGGCGAGGAACGCCGCGTCCCGCCCGTCGAGGTACCACATGAACGCGGCGGCGTGGGGGTTCACGAGCGGCGTCCCGGGCTCGCCGATGTCGAGCGCCAGCATGTCGCCCATGTTCGCCAGGTTGCCGGGCCGCGTGCGGTACTGCAGCGTGCCGTGCTCGATCCCGAACGAACCGATCGGCGAGCCGTCCGCGTCGTAGAAGAAGAGCGTGTTCTCGAGATGGTTCGGGAGGATCCAGCCGCACACCGGGGAGGTCGCCGGATGCGTGCTCGTCTCGACGAAGTCCGACGTCACGCCCGTGACGCCGAGGTCGTGCGAGGCGGAGAGCCAGTTGAACCACAGCCGCGTCGGGACCAGCAATCGCGGCGGAAGATACGCGGTCGTCACGTGCGCGGTGTCGCCTGCGATCGGCGCCAGCGTGAGCGCGGGCGTCGCCTGCAGCGTTCCGTCGGCGTTCAGCGGCGTCTGGAGCGCCATGGTCTGGCCGAACGCGTCGACGACGCTCAACGTGGCGATCTCGGCGAAGCCAGCCCGCAGCGGGCCGAAGTTGTACTGCGCGAGCAGCCCGGTCGCGATCGGAGCCTGCGCGTTGAAGCCGAAATCGTACCAGTCGTCGTCCTGGTCGGCGTTCGCCGCGGTTGCGATCGCGTGCGTCACCGCGTCGCGCCCGCCCATCACGAGATCCTCGACCGGGATCTGCGGAACGTAGGCGCGCAGCGTTTGCTCCACGTTGAACCCGCTGAGCGCCTGGGAGACGATGTTGCGGCTCTTGTACGCGGCGCTGATCGTGTCGAGCGTGGGGTCCTCGGGATCGGTCGGATACATGCGCTCGTAGTCGTCGATCTGCGCGGTGAGGCTGAAGACCGGCTTGCGCGAGAGCACGACCGAGCTGTCGTACGTGAGCGCTCCCTGCTGCACGAACGAAGCGCCCGGGGAGTACACGTAGTCGACCCCGTCGGGGTCGAGCGCGAACGTCGCCGTCAGATCGCCGGCCGCGTAGCCGTTCGTTCCTCCCGGCTGGAACGCGTCGAGCTGCAGCGCCCACACGAGCGAGACCGGGAGGAACGGATCGACGCGGCTCGCCGGGAAGCCGGTGAGCCCGTGCTGCGCGGTCCAGCCGATCGGATCGGGCGCCCAGCCGTCCGTTGCGGCGTTCGTGAACGTGAAGCGGATCGCCAGCGGTGCGGTGACCGCTCGGACGGGATTCGCGGCCGGCACGTATGCCGGATCGCGGACCGCCTCGAAGAGACCCGCGCTCGGCGTGAATGCGTCGAGCGGGCTGCTCCCGCCTTGGGCGGCGCGCAGCGATGCGGTGAAGCCGGCGAGATCGGCGGTCGCGGGATTCGCGTCGCCGCCTTGCGCGGCGAGCGCCGTCGCGGCGAGGTCGGCGAGCATCGGCGCGAGCAAGAACGTCTCGGCGGCGAGCGCCGCGACGTCGGTCTGCATCGGCGTCGTGCTCGCGATCGCCGGGATCCCCTGGATCGCGCTCGCCGCGAGCACGAAGGTGCTCTGCTCGTACGCGATCCCCAGCTCGCCGAGGACCTGCGCGCTGAGGCGCGGCGCGAGGGAACCGCTCGTCCCGTTGCGGCGCACCGGCTGCACGCGATCGCCCTCCATCAGCACGACGGGATCGGCCGGCATCCAGAACGGCGCGGCCGGCTCGGCGCGCAGCACCCAACTCGGAAACGGCGCGAGCGCGGCGGACATCGCCGCGTATGCGGTCCAGACCTGCGCTGCGAGCGACGTGGTTCCGGCGGGCTGTGCGATCGAGACGACCTCCTGCGTCTGCGGGTCGCCGCCATACTGCAGGATCCCGGTCGCCGTGCCCGCGCTGACGACGGCGTTCAGTTCGCCGCTCTCGCTGGACGAGAGGAACGCCGCGAGCGCGTTCGTCAAGACGTTCGGATCGGTCTGACCGCCCGCGTACATCTTCGCGTAGCGGATCCAGTCCATGAAGAGCTGCTGGCGCATCGTCACCAGCGCGGCCCGTCCTTGGTCGTAGCTCTTCTGCGCGAGGTTCAGCACCGAGAGCTGCTCGGCGAGGTCGAGCGGAAGCGTGACTTCCTGGTCCGTGCCGGACTCCTCGCCGCCGACCATCGGCTGGCGCACGACCCATACGTAGCCGCCGTCGAGCTTCGAGAAGCCGCTCGAGTGCAACGCCTCCTCGAGCGAGACGACCTTCGTGGTCTTCTGGTCGAGGTCGCGAAGCTGTCCGAGCTGCAGCGCGTCGAGCAGGTACTCGTAGTCCGCGAGCTTGTCGCCACCCCCGCCGCCGGGGTCCAGATCGTGCTTCAGGATCGCCGAGAGCGCCTCGGCGGTCGTGTTCCCGACCGCGAGCTCCACCTGGCCGGTCCACTGCGACGGATCGCCGGCCTGATCGCTCGCGAGGAAGTACGACTGCGGGTCGGTGCCCATGTTCCAGACGACGTCTTGGACGATCCCCGAGCAGAGCGCCGACGCCGGCGAGCCCAGCGTGTCGACGGTCTTGTCGGTGTTCAGGGTGTACGGGATCTCGGCGGCGTCGAACGTCCAGCGCAGATGGTGCTGCGCGACCGAGACGAAGACGTCGGCCGGTGTCTGCGCGACCGCGACATTCTCCTGCGCGCATTGCGCGACGTATGCGTCGTACTGCCGGATCGCCGCCGCTTGGATCCCCGCCAGCGGATCGTACGTCGCGTCCTGCACCCAGCCGAAGACCTGATACGTGACCTCGAACTGCGTCGCGAGGTTTTGGGTGATCGCCTGGTAGACGGCCGGCAGGTCCTTGAAATGGTCCCAGAACCCGAAGACGCTGCAGCAATCGGGGTAGTACGACGCGAACGCCGGACCGACGAACCCCGTCGCCGTCAGGTAGAGCGGATCTCCGTCGGCGCCCGTGTACGCCGGCAGATAGTTCGCGGGCGTTTCCCCGGCCGGGTTCCAGCTCTCGTACTCGACGACGCGCCCCATGTACAGGTACGGCTGCGTCGTCCCCTTTGCGGTGAGCGGTACCGAGACGGCCGGCCGGATCACGCTTTGCGCGTCGGCGAGCAGCGTCGGCGAAAGGTAGTCGCTCTCGACGATCCAGGCCTTCGTTTGCAGGGGCCCGAGCGTCGTGCCGCTCGTGCGCAGGTGGCGGATGACCAGCCAGCGGTCGGGGGCGTGCGGAAAGGTCACCGCGGCGCCGTTCGCCGGCTGCGACCCGCGCCGGTAGTAGTCCGGAAGCTCCCAGTGGAGATGGATCCCGATCCCGAGCGGATCGATCGGCGAGTCGCCGCTCTCCAATGGGCGGGAGATCGTGTCCCCGGTGCTCGCGCCTTGGTTCGGCTTCGTCTTCGGCGCGTACGGGATCTGCTCGAACACCGCGGTCCGGCCTGCGAAGCCGTCGACGATCGAGGTGAAGTCGTTGGCGTTGACGCGCAGCGCAGCGACGTTCAGCGGAATCAGCGCGTTCACGACTGCGTCTCCTTGACGAACTTCACGACGCCGACGCCCTCGGTCATCTCGAAACCGAGCTCGGCCGAGTCGAGCGCTCCCGCGCCGCTCAGGTTCCCGATCAGCGTCGCCGCGTCGGCGACGCGCAGCGTGCGCGGTGAGAGCGAACGGAAGGACGTGCTGAGGTCGAGGTTCGTGCCGTTCGGATCCATGGTGACCGCCCCGGTGCTCGAATCGCGCGTGAACGTGTGGACCGACTTCGACGCGCTGATCGTTCCGTTCACGTCGCTGTACTCGTCGATCCCGTAGTGGAGGTGCTCGGCCGGCTCGTGGACGTCGGCCCGGTACGCCTCGCCGTCGACGAGGCAGATCAGCGTGTCCGAGGACGGGCCGAGCGTCTCCCAGCGCAGGACCGTGAGCAGCGTGACCGTCGAATCGTCCGGCGTCGCGCCGTACGGATAGACGTTGACGCCGATCTGCGGATATTTCCGCACGACGCTCGACCGCAGCAGAAAGCCGGTGACGGTCTGCAGCGTCACGGACGGCACGCCGGCGCCGACCCGCGCCGCGCGGATCTCGCCGGTGGCGCGTTGCGCCTGCTCCAGCGCCCGCGGGACCACCAGCGCGTCGAGAACCATGCTCGGCGTCGGCGTCCCGCTCGCCGAGGGATTGCGCGCGATGCTCATCGCCCCGTCGGCGAGCGCGGCGATCCAGTTCATGTCGACGTGGAAGAAGCGGATCGACTCGGGCGGGAGCATCCCCTCGTCGGGGACGAGGTAGTCGAACGGGACGCCGTAGAGGAGCATCAGCCGAGCGATCCACGTCTGGAGCTGGGGCGTCAGCGCGGGCGGCGACGGGAGCACCGCGGCAAGCGCGCGCGGGTCGCTGAACGCCGACGCGATTCGCCGGGTGAGCGCGGTGCGTGTCAGGCTGGTACGCATCCCGGTGTCCTTATCGTTGGGCCAGCGAGAAGAGGAGCTTGTGCAAGAGCGCGCGGGACGCGGGCGGCGCGGTCTCCTCCACGAGCGCGAACGGCTGCGAGCCCTGCTGGAGGATCTCGGCGTAGCTCTCCGAGAGCATCGCGTCCTCGATCGACGCGAGCGCGCTCGACGTGACGGCGTGCTTCCACGCGTACAGCGCGGTCGCGAACGAGGTGTCCTGGAGCGCGAGCATCCGGCCGATCGTCCATGCGGCGGCGTACGAGACGTCGAGCATCCCGGTCGTCGGGTCGTACGCGAGCGCCGCATCGGGCGAGGAGACCGGTATCGAGACGCGGCGCTCGGAGATCGCGTACGGGACGAGCGGGCCGCGGTACCACGAGACCGTTCTTCCGGCCGTGCGCAGCTCGTGGTTCAGCGGAACGTACCCCATCGTCAGCGCGCCGGCGACGACGCCGTTCGTGCTCGTCGTCGTGAGCCGCAGGTTCGTGTCGGGCGCGTCGGCGGTCGATCCGGCCGGACGGCCGTTGAGCGCGAGCAGCTGGTCGACGAACGCGGCCGGCTCACCGGTCGAGAAGAACGTCCAGCTCTTCAGAACGGCGAGGCGAAGGACCGACGTCGCCGAGTACGCAGTTCCCTGCGGCGGGCCGCCGTCTTCGCCGGTCGGCAGGAACGGCTCCAGCTCTTCGAGCGAGACGAGGTACGCGTACTGCTTCTTTCCGCTCTGCGGCAGCCGGTTGCCGACGACGATCGAATACGTCCCGGTCGGTTCGCCGGCGTTCGTCGTATCGTCGCCGACGGAGCGCGTGGTGAGCTGGACGGTGCGGACGTGCGCGAGCAGCGCGAGATCCGCGAGCGTCGGTGCGACTTGCCAGAACAGGCCGAGCGGAACGTCGAGGACTTGCACCGGATCGGTGGGCTGCGTCCCGATGTCGAGATCGGACGTGTCGGTCACACCGTCGAAGTACGAGTGTCCGCTGCCGAGCGTGCTCCCCGCGAACGCTTGCGGAGGGAAGAGGTCGCCGAGCCGTGCGGTGTTCGGGGCCAGCACGAGTCCCGGGTACGCCGCGGCGTCGTCTTCGTCGAAGAGCAGCACCGCGAGCCACGTCGGCACGTCGGGATCGACCGCGCCGTTTTCGCCTGCGGCCGGGGGCGCACTCGTCGGGTACCGCGACCACGGGAACGCCGGCTGGGTGAAGACGACGTGCGGAAAGACGTTCCCGAACTCGCCGGTCGCGCTCTCCGCCGGAAAGACGGAAGCGATGGTTTGCGCCGGCTTGCCCAGCGTGAACCGGTCTCCGAGCACGGCGAACGCGTACGAGCCCGCGATCGAGTCGCCGCTGATCGGCGTACCGTCCGACGCGTCGACGCGCTGGCTCAAGCTGAGCTGGTACTCGCCCGCGTCGAGTCCGGGGAGCTGGTGCTGAACGAACGTGACGGTCTCGTTCAGCAGCGGGTTCGGCGCCTTCGTTACGGTCACGCGGTCACCTCGGCTCCGAGCAGCTCGGCCATCGGCCAATCGGTCAGACGTTTTGTGGTTGCGAGCGCGGTGAGATCGATCTCGCTCGGCGAGTACGTGGTGAATCCCGCGCCGAGCAGGTCGGTGAGGATCGTCTCTCGTTGCGATGCGGACCACGAGTCCGCCAGCGCCGAGAGCACGTAGCCGCTGTTCGCGATCGTCTCGTCGTGCTCGCCGCCGACCGTGATCGTCAGCGTGTCGTCGGTGAGCGACTCGGCGACGGTGTAACGCTGATCGACCTGAGGCGAGAGCACCGCGAACCCCGTCTGCGCGGGGTCGGTGAAGAGCAGGTCCACGAGCGGGACGGCGCTGACGCGATCCGGCGTCCGCGGCTCCGGCGCGATGAGGAACCCGGCCAGCGAGGCGTCGACGAACGGCGGCGCTTGCGCGGTGGTCGGCGCGCCGCTCGCGCCGTAGAGCGCGGCGGCCGCGTTCGTGAGCCGCGGCTGCAGCGCCACGGTCACGATGAAGTCCGAAAACGTGCCGAGCGGATCGGCGTTCGCGCGCTTCCGCAGCGCGACCGTGTGGTAGGACCGGACGTTGTTCTCGTTCATCGCGGTGAGGCTCAGCGCGGGATTCCACACTTGCGTCACCGAGAACGTCGCCGTGTTGTCCGGCAGGACCAGCGCCGGGAGCAGCGAGGTGTTGCCGGCATTCCAGCTGGAGACGGCGTCGGGGATCGCGGTCGAGACCGTCGTGCCGGACGTGCCCGCCGTCACCCACTCGCCGTTGTTCGCCGGAAGCGTGCTGTTCGTGGCGATCGAGAACGCGTTGGGATCGACGACCCAGGCGAAGGTGTACCCGTTCGGCCCGATCGCGCCGGTTTGCAGCAGGCCGCTCGGGACGCTCGCCGTGATGATGTTCTGGGTGGTCGTGTCCGTTGCCGCGGCCGGAGCGGGCGCCTCGGCGCCGAGTGCGGAGCGCACCGCGAACGCCGCGACCATCCGGCGCACTTTGCGCGCCTGCTGGTGCACGGGGCCCGGCGAGTCTTTCGGCAGGAAGTTGCTCTTGAACGTGTTCCAGCCGACCGGTGCCGGCGCGCTGCGCGCCGCGCCGAACGAGATCGAGAACGAGATGACGTCCAGATCGACGTCGGCTCGGCCGCCGAACGCGGGGCCCCAGACGCTCAGGTCGACGCCGACCTGGACGGAGAGCGAGAACAGGCCGAGGTCCACCGAGCAGCCGATGTTCACGTAGGCGGCGGCTTCGTAGTGGAACGGCGCCCATGCGATCAGGAAATCGACGCCCGCGTTGAACCACGCCTTGACCGGGCCGGAGCTCCAGGTCGCGCTGAGCGCGAGCCCGGCCATCATCATGGAAGGCGTCAGCGCGAAATACGCTTGCCCCGTGACCTGGAACGGTCCGAGCCCGAACGCCATCGTCAGCCGCGGCACGGCCGGATACCAGTCCGGTTTCTTGAACGCGGGATGGTAGCCGCCGACGCTCACTACGAAATCGCCGGCGTGCTCACCGCTGAACCAGGTGAAGAATGCGAAGCCGCCGGAGAGCCGGCAGAACCCGCCGTACAGGAACGACGCCGGCGAGAGCTTTCCTTGCACCGCGAGGAGCCCGCTCGCCGGCGTGTACGAGGCGAGGATGTCGATCTCGATGTATGCGACCGGATCGGGATCTCCGGTCGGGAGCGTCATCGCGCACGTGCCGAGGAGCCCGATCTGCAGGTCGACGCCGAATGCCACGGTGACCAGCGCGAACGCGTCGATCATCTCGAACGACGTGAACGCGATCCCCACCGCGACCCAGTACTCGCCGGGCTTGTCGATGAAGTACTTCTCCATCTGCGGCAGCACGTTCTGGATCGTCGCGCTCGGCGTCGCGCCTTGCTGCGGCGCGTTTCCGGGGAGCAGGATGTAGCCCGAGAGATCGTCGATCGTCGGAAGAATCAGCGTCCGGTTGATCCCGAACCCGCCTGCGAGGCCGGTGATGAAGAGGAACGGGGGCCCGCCGAGCGGCACCTCGATGCTCGCGTAGATGAAGAACGACGCGGGGTTCCGTGCGGCTGCCGGCGTGTAGCCGCCGAGCGCCTTGAGCCCGAACTGTTCCGCCTGGACGACGACTTCCCCGAAGTAGTTGGGGACGCCGTCGATCGGCACTTTGAGGAACGCACCGCCGATCGTGAAGCTCGGCTCCTTGACGTCGAACGAAAGGCCTTGCAGATCGAAGCTCACGTCGTTCCCGGCCGAATGACCGGGGAGCGGGAGCGGAAAGGTGATGGTGAGCCCTTCGAGGCCGAGCGTGAAGCTGCCGAGCGTGAACGTCGCGGTGAACCCGAACGTCGCCTCGCCGCCGGCGTAGTTCAATCCGATCTGCTGCAGGTTGACCGGACCGAACGTCTTGTTGACGTCGATCCAGTGCACCGGCGAGGCCGGCGGGCTCGTCGAGCCGGACGCGAACGGCGCCGGCATCGGCGTGGGCTGCGGCGGCGCGGCCGGCAGCGCCATCGGCAGCGCGAACGTGTCGAGCGGCACCGGGCTGCCCTCGACCGCGGCGACGAGCGAGAAGCCGTCCTTCGCGAGCGAGAACGTCTGCTGGTCCCCGCTCTTCGTGATGCTGTAGACTTTGCTGTTCTTGGCGTCCGAGTCGCTGCGCGTGTAGAGCGGGTTCGCCGACGCCGATACCTGCGGGACGTTGAACGTCACTGCCGCGCCCGCCTCGGTCGGCTTCGCGTTCGTGTACGAGAAGCCGATCTTCGTCAGCTTGAGGTTCGTGAGCCCCGGGACGTTGCCGACCAGCGGCAGGCTCGAGAACGCAAGCTCCTTGTCGAGCGCGGCGCCGATGACGTACGGGTTGCCACCCTGGGAGCCGGAGTCCGCGAGCTGCGCATCGGCGTAGAACTGCAGCACGAACCCGCGGCCGAGATCGAACGTCCCCGCGATGCCGAGCTCGGTGGTCGCGGCGCCCTGCGAAGGCTTGGTGTAGATGATCTGCCCGACCAGGTAGTCGATCTCGACGCCGAAGTTCAGCTCCGGCGGGAGCACGACGTCGACGCCGAACTGAAGTCCGACGGCGCCGAGAAAGTCCCCCAGGCTGACGTGCGCGTTCTGGATGCTGCCGTCGAACGTGTAGACCGTCTGGTTCGCCTGCTCGTCGATCTCCACGTCGAGCGCGACGGGAACCGATCCGACGGTGAGGTTCAGCCCGAGCTTGAGATCGACCGTCGTCATCAGACGCTCCTCGCTTGCGCGCTCACGCGCCTTGCGTTCCGGTGGCGGTGAAGGAGATGGCCAGATTGTCGATCCGAAGCCAGCTGGCGAGCTCCGGCGGGAGACCGATCAGCCCGGTGGTCGGGTCGGAGCCCTCGAGGTCGATGCTGATCGCGAAGAGCGATTTCTCCGCCGTGGAGTTGACCTCGAACGACTTGATCACGATCAGCGTCCCGTCGTTCCCGCTGTTGAAGGTGCTGGAAGAGACGCCCGGGATCGCTTGCGAGATCGCCGTGAGACCGGGATTGCTCGCCAGGCTTCCGGCGCCCGCGCCGAGCTTGTTCTCGACGAATGCGATGACGTCGCCGAGGTTGACGACCGGCGGCGTATCGCCCGGCTGCAGCGCGAGCTGGAAGAGGAACCCGTTCTTGACGCCGTCTTGCGACTCGGCGTCCCCGGTCACGATCTCCGATGCGATCGGTACCTTCTCGCCGCCGATCAGCAGCGTCGCGGCGAACGCAAATCGCGTGGTGCTCATGCGCTGTACGCTACGGAGACGCTGAACGACTCGAGCTCGAAGGTGCTCAGCACGCCGAACGCGCCGACGAGCTGCATCGCGAGATCGGCGGTGAAGTCGGTGAGCGATCCGCTCTGCTGGACGATGTCCGCCGTGAAGTCGAACTTCTCGAGCGTGACGGAGCTCGATATCCCGGTGTCCGTTCCAGCGCCGACCATGTCCTGGATCAGCGCGCTGACCGGCTTGGCGTACGGGTTCTCGAAGAGGCCGCTCAGCTGGAAAGTGCGGTTCGGTGAGCTTCCCGTGATGCCGAGCGCGATCTCGAACGCGAAGTCGGGATCGTCCGGGTTCGGGTTCTGATAGTTACACAGCACCGCGGTGCCCTCGAGCGAGTAGCTCGGCGGCGGGTCGCCGCCGGGTGCGACGGTGACCACGACGGCGAGGGGGTTGACATAGATCTTGCCGCTCACGAGCGGGATCTTGACGATTCCGATCGTCACGCTGATCGAAGACACGCTCACGGCGAACGGGTCGAGCGTGAAGTACAGCGTGATCGAGAGCGCGATGAGCTCCAGCGCCGTCCCGCTTTGGTAGAACGCGCCCAGGTCGCTCGAGGGAAACCACGCCGACGAGTCGCTCCCGAGCAAGAAGCCGAGATCGCTCAGCTCGATGCCGATCCCGGTGAAGCTGCCGTTGACGATCGCGAAGCCGCCGTGCATCGGAAGCCGCGAGGTGATCGTGAGCGGATGGCCCGCGATCAGCAGCGTCAGCGTGAGATCGATCTCGTCGGTCGCCGGCCCGGCGTCGGGATCGTCGCCGGTCGTCGCGACGGTGTTCACCGTCAGACCGGCGCTCTGCGTGACGTTCGGGCCGATCAGCGGGATCTTCGCCGCGACGGCCGCGGCGAACGCGGCGCCGCTCGTCGAGCCGAGCGCGACCGTCAGCGTCGAGCCCGTGTCGGTCACCGTCCCGGAAACCGGGATCGACTCGGTGCCGAAGAGCAGCCCCACCGTTTCCAGCGCCGCTCCGGACGCGCCGACGTCGAGCGTTCCCGTGAACGAAGAACCGGTGAGCGCGTGATCCGAGAAGACGAGCACGCTGAGGATCGAGTTCGCGAGCGAAGGGTATTTCGCGCCGTAGTCGTCGGTCAGCTTGTATCCGGCCATCGCTGCTCGCCCTTCAGTAGGTCAGGTCGACCGGCATGTGATCGCTCACCTTCCAGTAGTTGTTGAAGAGCATCTGCACCCGCTTCGGGTACATATCTTCCGGCGTCGTCGGAACGCTGAGGTCCAGCGCGTTCGCGATGAGGTCGAGAATGCGCTGGCTCACGCCCGTCGGCGACGTCGCGCGCAGAATGTTGTCGTACGCGCCGGACAGATAGTTCGTGCTCGTCGGCGGGCTCGCGGTGCCGAGCCGGGAGCGCATGCTGCTCAGCGTGCCGGCTGCGATCCCCGTCGAATATCCATACGTGCCGGTCAGCGCCTGAAACCCCGGGATCGTGGTCGTGACCTTCTTCACGGACGCCTTGTACGTCGACGTGCTGTCGCAGTTGAAGTCGCCGCCGACGTACAGCGCGGCCCGCGTTCCCGCGCCCTTCTGATTGATCTCGGGGACGCCGCCGAGCTTGTTGGAGAACACGACGGGGAGCCGGAACGGATACGTCCCGCCGCCCGGCGGCGGCGCGTGGATCCCGGCCACGAGCAGCGGCTTGCCGGCCGTGTCGGTGAACTTCACATAGAACGGTGCACGCGGCAGGACGAAGCCGTCGGCGTCCTTGAGCACTTTCGGCGACGAAGCGTCGAGCGTCAGGGCTTTCGTGTTGTAGATGACGCCGACGCATTCGTGATAGCCGATGACCTGAGCCGGAACGCTGGCATACTGATACGCGGCGCTCAGCTTTCGCGGACCGTTCGCGACGTCGTTCATCGCTTTGACGATCGCCGCCATCGTCGGGATCGCGGTTCCCGTCGCCGCGGTACCCTTGGCCTTCCCGCCCGATTTCAGCTCGATGATGAGGAAGACGTCGGCCGGCGAGGCGCCCGTGTACGGGGCCCAGTTCTCGTCGCCCATCACGACCTTCACGATGTAGTCGAGGACGTTGTTGCCGAGCCCGGCCAGCGTCAAGAGGGACGAGAACGTGTTCGTGAGCTTCGTCTGCCCGATGTTCTTGAGGTTCCAGGCGACTATTCGCACGATCACACCGCCCGGCGCGACGGCAGTCGCACGGTCGTGTCCCGGCAAAAGGCGATCAGAACCCGGCTCCGCATCGAAACACCCCTCAGGCCCGGGCCATCGGCTTGGCCGCGGGACCGGAGCAATTGACAGTCACTCCGCCGGGTTCCTCCGGCGCGGGAAAATTTTTCGAACGCTTGCCGGACCGATATCGCCGTGATATCATAGCCGAACCATGCGTGCTTTCCCGGCGCGTCTGGACGACTTCGTGTACGACGAGCTGAAGCGCAGGTCGGAGACAGAACGCAAGAGCATGAACGCGGTCCTCAACGACTCGCTGGAGCGCCATTTTCGCGGGCACTCCGATGCGAAGGCAGCGCTGCTGCGCGCGCTCGCCGCGCTGGACGAGAGCGAGCGGAGCGAGACGTGATCGCGGCGTACAAGTCCGGTTCGACCATGGCACGCACGCTCGAATCGCTCGACCCCGGAACCCCCGTCTACGCCGGTGAGACCCGCGTCGGCGACGTGCGCGCCGTCTACGCCGAAGGGAACGCGCGGATCGCCGAGCTGCTGATCGTGCACTGGGACGCGCGCGGCGAGGACGTCGCGATCCCGACCACCGAGGTCGAGAGCGTCGACGACGGCGTGCGGCTGATCCGCCAGGAGCCGGACCAGTACGAAGATTTCGCGCCCTGGGACGCGGCGTCGTTTCCGACGATGAAGAGACTGAAGTGATGACCGCAGTCTCGGCTCCGATGAAGTTCTCGATCGTCGTCCCGACCTACAACGAGGCCGGCGGGATCGAGAAGCTGATCACGACGCTGACCGAGGTGTTCCGCACGAACGGGCTCGATGGCGAGATCATCGTCGTCGACGACAACTCGCCCGACGGGACCGGCGCGATCGTCGACCGGCTCGAGCGCGAAGGCTATCCCGTCCGCTGTCTGCACCGGCCCGGGAAGATGGGGCTCTCGTCGGGCGTGATCGACGGCTGGAAGTTCGCGCGCCCCGACTCGCAGGCGCTCGGCGCGATGGACGCCGACTTCTCGCACGACGCGAGCGTCCTCCCGCGGATGGTGCAGGCGCTGCAGGACGGCGGCTACGGGCTGGCGATCGGCTCGCGCTACGTCCCGGGCGGCGGGATCGAGAACTGGCCGAAGCGCCGCATCATCACCTCGCGGGTCGCGATCGCGCTGGCGCAGCCGCTCACGCCGATCAAGGACATCACCTCGGGCTACTTCCTGGTGAAGCGCGAGGCGCTCGAGGGCGTCCAGCTCGACCCGATCGGGTTCAAGATCGGACTCGAGGTGATCGCGAAGGCCCGCTACGGCCGCGCGCTCGAGGTCCCGTACGTCTTCACCGACCGCGTCGCCGGGACGTCGAAGCTGAACCAGAACGAGATCTTCAACTACCTCAAGCAGCTGGGCCGCATCTACGGCGCGCGGCTGCGAGGGAAGCGGTAACCGCGATGCCGGTGCCGGAGTGGCTGCGCCTGCGGCGGGCGCAACCGGTCGCGGCCGAGGACGCCGCGCAGTGGACGAAGTGCCCGAAGTGCGGCTCGATGATCTACAAGCCGGACCTCGCCGCGAACGCCTGGGTCTGCACGTCCTGCGCCCACCATTTCCGGATGCACGCGTTCGACCGGATCGCGATGCTGGTCGACTCCGACTTCACCGAGATCGGTGGCGAACTTTTACCGTCGGACCCGCTTGGCTGGACTGACAAGGTCCCGTACCCGCAGAAACTTGCGCGTGATCGTGACAAGTCGAAGCTCACCGAGGGCGTCGTCTGCGGCTTTGCATCGATCGGCGGGTATCCCGTCGCGCTCGGCGTCATGGATTTCAACTTCCGCGGCGGGACGATGGGGAGCGTCGTCGGCGAGCGGATCACGCTGCTCTTCGAGCGCGCGCGCGAGCGCAAGCTCCCCGTCGTCGTCTTCACCGCGAGCGGCGGCGCGCGGATGGAAGAGGGGATGCTCGCGCTGATGCAGATGGCGAAGACGACGCTCGCCGTCCGCCGCCACCACGACGAGGGCGGCTACTACGTCAGCGTGCTGACCGATCCGACGACCGGGGGCGTCTCGGCCTCGTTCGCGTTCCAGGCTGACGTCGTGCTCGCCGAGGCGCGCGCCGCGATCGGCTTCGCCGGCCGCCGCGTGATCGAGCAGACGATCCGCCAGAAGCTGCCCGACAACTTCCAGACCGCGGAGTTTCTGCTCGAGAAGGGCGCGATCGACATGGTGGTCGAGCGCAACGAGCTCAAGGCGAAGCTGGTGCGGCTGCTCGACTACGGCGCCGGCACGCCGCGCCCGTCGAACGGCGCGGTGTCGTCCGCCTCGGTCGTCACGCCGCCGCCGGGCATCGCGGAGACGAGCGCGTGAACGTCATCGTCGAGCGCGAGAAGGGGTTGCTGCAGCTCGAGCAGCGGATCGACGAGCTCAAGGCGCAAGCCGCGCAGCAGCCGGTCGACATGACCGCCGAGATCCGCGCGCTCGAAGAGAAGTACGCGCAGATCCAGCGCGAAGTCTTCGGCACGCTCACGCCGTGGCAGCGCGTCAACATGGCCCGCCATCCGAAGCGCCCGCTGGGCTCGGATTACATCGGCGCGCTCGACCAGTTCGACGAGTTGCACGGCGACCGGCACTTCCGCGACGACCACGCGATCGTCGGCGGCTTCGCGAAGTTGCGCGGCCGGCGCGTGATCGCGATCGCTCAGGACAAGGGCCGCGACACCAAGGAGAAGGTGCTGCGGAACTTCGGGATGCCGTCACCGGAGGGATACCGCAAGGTGATCCGCCTGGTGAAGCTCGCCGACCATCTCGGTCTGCCGGTGGTGACGTTCATCGACACCAGCGGCGCCGATCCGGGGATCGGCTCGGAGGAGCGCGCGCAGTCCGAGGCGATCGCGCAGTCGCTCTACGAGTTGGCCGAGGCGCGCGTCCCGATCGTCGCGACGATCATCGGCGAGGGCGGCTCGGGCGGGGCGCTCGCGCTCGGGCTCGCCGACCGGGTGATGATCCTCCAGCACGCGGTCTACTCGGTGGCTTCGCCGGAGGGCGCCGCGGCGATCCTGTGGGGCGACGCCGCCCGCGCGGAAGAAGCGGCGACGAGGTTGAAGTTGACCTCCGATGATCTCCTCCAGTTCGGGATCGTCGACGAGGTGATCCCCGAGCCGCTCGGCGGCGCGCACCGCGACGCGCCCGGCACCGTCGTCCGCGTCCTCGACGCCGTCGACCGCGCGCTGAGCGCGCTCGCCAGCATCGCGCCCGACGAGCTGCGCGAGGGCCGCTACCGCAAGTTCCGCCGCATCGGAGCGGCCGCAGGATGAACGTTGCGGCGCTTTTCCGACTCTTGGGCCGGATCGGCGTCGTCTGCGTCGTGCTGTTCTTCGTCGCGATGGTCGGCGTGCAGTACGCGCGCGTGATCGGGCGGAATATGGCGCTCGCGCGCGAGCTCCACGACGTCGAGCGCGACGTCGCGCAGCTGAAGGTCAAGCGCGTGCCGCAGGAGCGCGACATCCGCCGGCTCTCCGACCCGCACGGCGCGATCCCCGAGATCCACGACCGCCTCCATTTGGTCGGCGACCACGAGGCGATCATCTACCTCAAGCCCGGGAAGCCGGCGACGAAGCCGGCGGCGCCGTGAGCGAGCGCGTCCGCGGCAGCGTGATCAACGTCCACAACCTGGGCGCCGTCGTGCGGCTCGAGGACGGCCGGCTCGTCGCCGCGCCGATCGGCGACGTGAACAAGAACCGCGCCGCCTACACCCGCGCGCTCGACCGCAAGGAGGGGACGCTCCCCTTCGACCTGGTCGGGAAGATGGTCGTGCTGGCCCAGACGCGGATCGACGAGGTGACGCCGACGAGCGAGGCTCCGGCGCTGACCGACCCGTCGTTCGAGGCGCAGATCGCGGCGTACCTGAAATCGACCGAGGAGTGGGCGCCGCCCGACCGGCCGCAGCCCTTCGAGCGGCACCTCGTGCGCAAGCAACATCGCGCCAAGTTTTTCGAGAGCCGGTCCGACTAACGTATCAAGGCAGCCCCCGGCGACCCGCCGAACGATGCCGGGGCTATGGCGGTCAAAGAGGTGCGCGTGGATCCCGTCAAGGTGCCCGGCTCGTTCGTCCGCCTCCAAGGGGCGTACTCGGGGCTGCGCGCGGCCGAGCAGCGCGTCGCGGACTTCATCCTGCGGCACCCCGACGAGCTGATCTACCTCACCGTCACCGAGCTCGCGGAGCGCACGAACACGAGCGAGTCGACCGTCGTGCGGCTCTGCCAGAAGATCGGCTACAAGGGCTACCAGGAGTTCAAGATCGTGCTCGCGCGCGATCTGGTCGGGCCGACGCGCGAGATCCACTCGGCGATCGAGCCGGGCGACGACCTGGTGACGATCAAGACGAAGGTCTTCCAGGGGAACGCGCAGGCGCTGCGCGACACGATCGAGGTGCTCGACGACGAGCAGCTCAAGTTCGCCGTCGCCGCGCTCGCGAACGCGCACCGCATCGAGTTCTACGGCGTCGGCGGGAGCGGTCCGCTCGCGCTCGACGCGTACCACAAGTTCCTCAAGCTCGGCGTGAGCGCGGCGGCGCTCTCGGACGGCGACTTGATGGCGATGTCGTCCTCGTTGCTCGGACCCGACGACGTCGCGCTCGGGATCTCGCACACCGGCGCGAGCCGCGACGTGACCGACGCGCTCGGCCGCGCGCGCACGCACGGCGCGACGACGATCGGGATCACGCACCGTCCCGCCTCGCCGATCACGAAGGTCTCCGACATCGTGCTCGTCACCGCGGCGCAGCAGACGGCGTTCCGCAGCGATGCGAGCTCGAGCCGGATCGCGCAGCTCACGATCATCGACGTGCTCTACGTCGGCGTCGCGCACGTGAATCACGACCGCTCGCTGAGCATGATCGAGCGCACGCGCGAAGCGACCGCCGCGAAGCGCTATTAAACCTCGCGTCTCCGGCCGCCGCGCGGGGCAGCGCTTCGACGCGGAGCACCGCGTGACGACCGAGGCGCTGCTCTTCCTCGGCGAGCTCGACCCCGACGCGATCGGTCCCTCGCTCGAGCACGCGACGCACTACGAGCCGACGCCGGTCGGGCAAGCGGAGGCGTTGCTCGACGCTTCGCCGATTGCGCCGGAGCGCGCGACGTTCGTCGACCTGGGCGCGGGGATGGGCCGAGTCGTCATGCTCGCCGCGCGGCGCCCGTTCCGCGCGGTGATCGGCGTCGAGATCTCGCCGGCGCTCGCGGAGATCGCGCGCGAGAACCTGGGCACGCTGCACGATCCGCGCCGCATCGTCCGCGACGTGAAGATCGTTCGCGCCGACGCGGCGGAGTACGCGTTCCCGCGCGGCGACCTCGTGGTCTTCATGTACAACCCGTTCCACGGCCCGGTGCTCGACGCGGTGCTCGCGAATCTGCGCGCGCCCGCGGACCGCGACGTGGTGCTGCTCTACCACACGCCGGTCGACCGCGCGGCGATCGACGCGACGAACGCGTTCGAGGTCGTCGCGGACCTCGGCTTCGGGCTCGCCTACCGGCTACGGCGCTGAGTCAGTCCGGTTCCCGGACGCCGACCTCGTCCAGATGACGCAGCAGATCGGCCGGGTCTTCGTACACGCGGTACGCGCCGCCGCTCTGCAGCTCGTCGTATCCGTAACCTCCGGACAACAGCCCGACGCCGAGCGCGCCGGCGCGGCGCGCCGCGAGCAGATCCCATACCGAGTCGCCGACGACGATGCTGTGCTCGATCGCGGTGCCGAGCTTCTCCGCGGCGCGCAGGAACAGATCGGGATCCGGCTTCGCGTGCACGACTTCGTCGCGCGTGACGACCGGCACGCCGGGCGGGACGTCGAGCAGCGCCAGCGTGCGGTTCGCGACGTCGCGGCCGCCGCTCGTCGCGATCGCCCACGGCGTCCGCAGCTCGGTCAACGTCGCGAGCAGCTCGCGCGCGCCGGGGAGCGCGACGACGCTCTCGAAGCGCACCGCGTACGCCTCGGCGTGCTTCCGGCGCAGCTCCAGCGCGGTCTGCGGGTCGAGCTCGCGGCCGAGCTCGCGCATGAGACCACGCACGAAGAGGCCGCCGCTCATCCCGATCTTGCGGTGGATCCGCCACATCGAGAGCGGGATGCCGCAGGCGCGCAGCGCGTCGTGCCAGGCGCCGACGTGCTGGTAGACCGAGTCGACGAGGGTCCCGTCGAGGTCGAACAGGATCGCCGGGATCGAGACCGCCATGCGGGGCGCTTCGCCTCGCCGCGCGAACCGCCCGCCGGTGATCCGCGCGCTCGTCTCGATCGGAACGAACTCGACCCGGCTGCTCGTCCTCGACGATGACCGCCGTCTTGCGGCGGAGTCGCGCGGGACGCGGCTCGGCGCGGGGATCGGCGAGACCGGCGCGATCGAGCCCGCCGCGCGCGAGCGCACGCTGGCGGCGATCGATGACTACCTCGCACAAGCGCGCGAGCTCGGCGTGACGGCGATCGACGCGATCGCGACGAGCGCGCTGCGCCGGGCGAGCGACGGCGAAGCGTTCGCCGGTGAGGTCGCCGCGCGCGTCGGCGTCGCGCCGCGCGTCCTCGTTGGTTCGGAAGAGGCGACGTACTCGTTCCTCGGCGCGACGGCCGCGCGCGACGGCGACGAGGAGATCGGCGTGCTCGACGTCGGCGGCGGCAGCGCGGAGCTCGCGGTCGACTCGCCGTCGCACGCGCGCGCCGCCGGCGCCGTGCGGCGCACGCTCTCGCTCGAAGTCGGCGCGGTGCGTCTCTCCGAACGCCACCCCGCGCTCCTCGGCGCGCGCCCGCTCGACGACGACGAACGCCGTGCGCTAGAAGAAGAAGCGCGCGCCGACGCCGCGGCCGTGCTCCGCCCGTTCGCCGCGATGCGGGGCTTCAGCGAGCTGATCGCCGTCGGCGGAACGGTCTTCACCGCGTCTGCGATGATCGCCGGCGGCGTCCGCGACGGTGCGACGATGACGGCCGCGGATCGCCGGCACTTGATCGACGAGCTGCTGCGCCGCGACCTCGACGCGCGCAAGGCGATGCCGCACATCCGTCCGCAGCGCGCCGACATCCTCCCCGCGGGACTGATCGTCGTGGACGAAGCGTGCCGTCTCCTCGGCATCGACGCGTTCACCGTCAGCGAAGCGGACTTGCTGCTCGGTTATCTCACCTCACCCGCGTTCCGCGCTATCCCTTTCGGCCAACAATAAAAGTTCATATCGGCGCAACACTGCTGTCATGCTGCGGCAACGCCGGTGCGCGACAATGTGGTCGTAGCGCCGGTAGCTCAAGTGGAGAGAGCTCCATTCCGACGAAATGGCAGATGCGGGTCCGAATCCCGCCCGGCGCGAATCCGACGAGTGGAGGTCTTGACGCGACTCGTCACCGCAGGTACCATCAAGACCTGCCATTTCGTCGGCGGTGCTCGGCCCCCGGGAGCGATCCCGGGGGCTTCCCGTTTCCGGCGCCCGCACATTCGCACCAACGGCTCGTTCATCACCATGCCCACTCGGTTCCATGCCCCCGCGGTCCTTCGCACGCAACGGCTGGTGTGCGAGCGGTTCACGATGGAACACGTCGACGACCTCGCGCGGATGGACCGCGACGAAACGGTCCAGCGATGGCTGTTCGGCAAGACGTACACGCCGGAGGAGACACGTGCGCGCGCGGAGCGGCGCGTCGCGTACTGGACCGAGCACGGAGCCGGCGACTACATCGTCCGAACCGTCGAAGACGGCGTCTGCGTGGGATTCGCGGGCTTCTTCCCGTCGTCTCGCCCGAACGCGATCGCGATCGGCTACGCGCTCTTCCCGGCGTTCTGGGGCCTCGGCTACGGCACGGAGCTCGCCGAAACGCTGACGCGAACGGCGACGGCGTTCGACTGCAACGAGATCGTCGCAACCGTCCTCGAAAGCAACGCCGCCTCCCGCCGAGTCCTCGAGAAGTGCGGCTTCGTCCCGATCTCCTCCGCCGACGACGATTCCGACACGCTCGTCTACCGCTACGGTGGTCAGCCGATGGAGGCGCAGCCGGGATCGCGCGGCGAATCGCAAGGCGGGATGATGGTGGAATAGGCAGACACACCAGACTTAAAATCTGAGGCCCGAAAGGGCGTCCGGGTTCGAGCCCCGGTCATCCCACGCATCATCTCACGGCGTGATGCTCTTGGTGACCGTGCCGTTCTCGTCGAGGAAGTCGATGCGCGCTTTCCCGTCCGCGTCGACGCGCAGCAAGAGTCGGATGTGGCCGTTGGCGTCGTTGAGGCGGACGTCGGAGGCTCCTTGGCGGTTTCCGATCATCCATCGCTGCCGCCCGAACTTGCCTTCGCTGCGCCACCGTGCGCGGAGCGCGCGGCGTTCTTCGTCGGTGCGCAGTGCTTTGTATTCGCGCACGAACTCCGGGTACGTCTGCGCCATCGAGGTCGTCGGCAGTTTGTTCCCCGCGACGAACGAGTCGCTGCCGCTCGGGCCGTCGCCGTGCTGGATCTCGAGCGCTTGGTCCTGGTGCCACGCGTCGAACGTCATGCCTTCGTACTGCTCGCCCGCGGTGCCGCTGTAGGTCAGGCCGCCCTGTTCATCGCCTTGGTCGTTGTAG
Organism: Candidatus Elarobacter sp.; assembly: GCA_036264835.1. Classification (GTDB taxonomy): domain Bacteria; phylum Vulcanimicrobiota; class Vulcanimicrobiia; order Vulcanimicrobiales; family Vulcanimicrobiaceae; genus Vulcanimicrobium. Next base: position 1,398 of record DATAQE010000183.1, on the reverse strand, counting down.
AACATCAACCCCGCGTCTTGGCGCAAACCGAAGATGTGCGGCATGACGCGGCCCTCGATCGTCCCTTCCGGCATCGGCTTCCCGCTGAGCAGCAGCCGCGTCTTCCCGGATGCGTCGATGACGCGCACGCGCTTCACCACGATCTCGTCGAAGCGCTCGACCCGCGTCGCCGCGCGCGCGGAGATCGAGTTCACCGCGGTCACCGAGAGCGCCACGGCGCAGACGGTCAATGCGACACGTTCGAAGATGAGATTCATCACCGTACCTCCGTCCGCAGCATCCCCGGAATGCATCCCGCTGAAGCGACCGGGCGGCATGCAGCATGACGTGGGCGCCAGCGAACGATCCGCGCGCGGGACACGTAGTACAGCCATGAACGACGAACGACGGACGAGCTTCCGCGCGCCGATCGCGGCGGCGCTGTCGGCGGCCTTCGCCTTGACGGCCGCGACCGCGGCCGGGGCGGCGCCCGCGCCGCAGACGGCCCTCCCCGCGCTGGCGCTCGTCCCGCCGCGCGTCGGCGGGAGCGTCTCGTTCCACTATGATGCGAACGAGAGCTCTGCGCAGGGCGCCTCGCAGACGCACGCGGTCGTCACGCTGACGCGCGTGGTCAACGACCGCGTGGCGATCACCGTGACGCCGGACGACGGCTCGCCGAGCGCGACCGTCGCGCGGATCGAGAACGGCGCGCTCCGTCTCGATGCCGGCGCCCGCGCCTCCCGGGCCGAAAGCCCGCGTTCCGACGCCCCGCGCGGCGACGACGCGCAGATACCGATGGACCGTCCGATCGGCGGTCTCCCGGGCGGTACGGCGCCGACCGGCCCCGGCCAGGGCGGCTACGGGCAGGGCGGCTATGGTCAGGGCCGCTCCGGCCAGGGCGGTTACGGCCAAGGCGGGTACGGCCAAGGCTCCGGCGCGTACGGTCAGCGGTTCGGAGCCGCGGCGGAGCGCCGCGCCGTCCCGAGCAGTATCGCGGTGATCGCCGCGCTCGTCGCGGGTCGGTCGGGCGCCGGCAGCGCCGCGCGATCGTGGTCGTTCGCCACCGTGGCGGCCGGCGCGAACGGCTCCGTCCCGATGACCGCGCACGTCGAGTCGCTGCGCGATGGCGTCGCGAGCGTCGTCGCAGACGGTTCCGGGCAAGTCGAGCTCGCTTCAGCAGAGACGGCCGTCCCGCAGCAGCTTTCGCAGAACGGCGGCTACGGCGGTCGCCGCCGCGGCGGCCAAGGCGGCTACGGCGGCCAGGACCAAGGCGGCTATGGCCGCACCGGTCAGGGCGGCAACGTCGGCCCCGGGCAAGGCGGCTACGGGCAGGGGGGCGGCTATGCGCCGCAGCGCACGATGACGCCCGCGACCGCGGCGTTTCACGTCGAGTCGACGTTCCGCGGCGGACGGCTGACG
>DATAQE010000120.1:0-16007 GCA_036264835.1 Candidatus Elarobacter sp. | reverse complement strand
AAGTGCTCGTCGCGAAGCCCGGCCTCGACGGCCACGACCGCGGCGCGAAAGTTCTCGCGCGCTCGCTGCGCGACGCGGGGATGGAGGTCGTCTACACCGGCCTGCACCAGACGCCCGAGATGATCGTGAACGCGGCGATCCAGGAAGACGTCGACGTCGTCGGCGTAAGCATCCTCTCCGGCGCGCACATGACCGTCTTCCCGAAGATCATGGATCTGCTCAAGGAGCGCGAGGTCGAGGACATCGTCGTGCTCGGCGGCGGCGTGATCCAAGAGGACGACGTCCCGAAGCTGAAAGCGATCGGCGTGCGCGAGATCTTCAACGCCGAAGCGTCGACGCAGGACCTGATCACCGGGATCGAACGCATTGTCGCCGAGTACGGGCGCGACCGCGCGCGCCGTGCTTCGGCAAGCTCAGCACAGGCTGCCGCGGGCTCGCGATGATCCACGCCGCCGAGACGAGCGCGCCGGCCGGCTCGGCGCACGCGTGGCCGCCGGTCTACGACCGCTCGTACCGGCCGCCGAACGACGCGCAGTACTGGGACCGCGCGCGCGAGACGATGTCGGAGGACGAGCGCAATACCGTCATCCTGCGCAAGATCCAGGCAGTGATCGCATGGGCGTACGATCGCTCACCGTTCTACCGCGAGCGCTGGCGCGCCGTGGGCCTCGAGCCCGGCGACGTGAAGTCGCTCGATGACTTCTCGCGCGTCCCGACGATCGCGAAAGCCGACCTGCGCGTCGACCAAGCCGCGCATCCGCCGTTCGGCTCGTATCTGTGCGTGGACCCGAGCGAGATCTTCCACATCCACGGCACGTCGGGGACGAGCGGCCGCCCGACCGCATTCGCGTGGTCGCGTGACGACTACGACCGTATCGCCGAGGCGCACGCGCGGATCATGTGGAGCTTCGGACTGCGCCCGAGCGACACGGTGTTCGTCGGCTCGATCTTCTCGCTGTACGTCGGCTCGTGGGGCGCCCTCGCCGGAATCGAACGTCTCGGCGCGACGGCGTTCCCGTTCGGTGCCGGTGTCCCCGGGATGACGCTGCAAGCCGTCTCGTGGATGCAGCAGATGAAACCGACCGCGTTCTACGGCACGCCGTCGTACGCGCTGCGCATCGCCGAGACCGCGCAAAAGGAAGGCATCGATCCGCGTTCGCTCGGGCTGAAGATCATGTTCTTCTCCGGCGAGCCCGGCGCCGGGATCCCCGCCACGAAGAAGCTCATCGAGGACACCTTCGGCGCGATCTGCATCGACAGCGGCTCGATGGGTGAGGTCACGCCGTGGATGAACATCACCGAGTGCTCGCACCGCACCGGGATGCACCTCTGGCAAGACATCGTCTACACCGAGCTGCTCGATCCGCAGACGATGCGCCCGCTCCCGTACGGCGCGACCGGCACCCCGGTCTACACGCAGCTCGAACGCCGCGGCCAGCCGATGATCCGCCTCGTCTCCGGCGACCAAGCGGAATGGACGAACGACCCGTGCCCGTGTGGCCGCACCTACCCGCGCTTCCCGCGCGGGATCATCGGCCGCATCGACGACATGCTCGTCGTCCGCGGCGAGAACATCTACCCGAGCGCGATCGAGGACGTCCTCCACGCCTTCCCCGAGCTCGGCACCGAGTTCGAGATCATCGTCACCCGCCCGAGCGCGCTGGACGAGCTGACCGTGCGGGTCGAGCTGGCGCAGTGCTGCGACGAGGAGCCGCTCCGCGAACGGATCGGTGCCCAACTGAAGCGCCAGCTCGGCATCCGCGCCGAAATCGCCTTCACCTCCGCGGGAACACTGACGCGCACCGACCTGAAGTCACGCCGCGTCCGAGACGAGCGCCCGAAGCCATAGTTCAGTGATGGAGCGCGATCACGCCGATCACGGCTTCGATCGCGACCAGCACGATGACGATGATCTCGAGGGCTTGGCTGCGGCCGTGTTGGGCTTCGTCCTGGAAGACGCGGTAGATCTCGCTGACGCTGCGCAGCTTCGCGTCGATCTGGCGCTGCCAGTCGGCGAGCCCGAGGCGGCCCGCGGCGCCGCGGTAGAGGCGCGCGTAGTACGCGTCGCCGATGATCTTGAGCGCGTTCGCGGTGCGGTCGGTCAGCTCGAGCACGTCGACCAGTAAGAACCGTACCTGCGCCGCGCGCTCCGCCGCGCCGCGGAGCAAGAAGCGTCCGACGGGGCGGCCGGGCTCGAGACGGTAGATCGCGTCGAGCTCGGCGTCGAGCCGCGTGTCGTATGTGCGGAACTCGACGAGCTGCGAGTTCGCGAGCTCGAGGATGTCCTCGACGGCTTCAGCACCGTCCGCGCGGTCGTACACGAACGCGGCGTCCCACTGGATCACCGCGAGATCGTCGGGGAAGTACGAATAGGCGACGCGCAGCGCTTCCTGCTGCTCCGCCTCGACGAGCTCGCGGTCCTCGAACAGCAGCAGGCGCGCGAGCGCGGGGCCGAGCTCGCCGGTCAACCGGCTCGCGGCGACGCTCTCCTCGAAGTGCTCCACCTCGAGGATGAAGTAGTCCTCGACCAGCGCGGCGTGCGGGTCGTCGAGCGCATCGCCGAGCTCGCGCACGACGTCTTCGAGTGCCGCGCGCGCCTGCGCTTCGAGCGCCGGGTCGCGTCGCAGCCGGCGCGTCTGCGCCGCGAACTCGCTCCACGTGACGTCGTCGAACGGGATCGTGATCCGCAGCGAGACGACGCCGAAGTCGAAGATCTTCGCGCGCATCGTCGCGCGCGGTTCTTCCAAATCGGCGAGCCGCACGATCAGCGGGACGACCGGATACTGGATGAACTCCGAGCTCGCCTCGCGGCGCAGCTGCAGCGGCGCCCGCGAGACGCCCTGGCCGCGCACCGTTCGCAGGCGTCCGAGATCGATCGTGTCGGCGACGTCGTAGACGAACAGCGCCCGGAACGCGCCGCGCGCGATCGCCGGCTCGGTCAGCACTCCGAGACCCTTCTGAGGCCGGCCACGGCCGCCTTGCGCGCACGTTCAGCCGCGATTGGCTCGGCCGAGGAGGTTTAATGGCTGGCTCGGCGGGAACACCGTCTGTATCCATCCATTGGTTCTCAACGAACCATCCAAGCTGAGGAGCTTCCGTGTACGACCTCCGTCCGTGGCCGCTCGGCGGCCTTGATTCCGCATTGCCTCGACCCTACTCCGAGGGCGACGTCGCGCGCCTTCGTGGGAGCGTCCGCGTCGAGCACACCCTGGCGCGCCGCGGCGCGGAACGGCTCCGCGCGCTGCTCGCGCACAACGAGCCGGTCGCGGCCCTGGGCTGCATGACCGGCGGTCAGGCGGTGCAGGCGGTCAAGGCCGGTCTAAAGGCGATCTACCTCTCGGGCTGGCAGGTCGCGGCGGACGCGAACTCCGCCGGCGAGACCTATCCGGACCAGTCGCTCTACCCGTACGACTCCGTCCCGAAGGTCGTCGAGCGGATCAACAACGGGTTCCAGCGCGCCGACCAGATCGACGCCGTCGAAGGCCGCACCGGGACCGACTGGTTCGCGCCGATCGTCGCCGACATGGAAGCCGGATTCGGCGGCCCGCTCAACGTCTTCGAGCTGACGAAGTCGATGATCGCCGCCGGCGCGGCGGGCGTCCACCTCGAAGACCAGCTCGCGTCCGAGAAAAAATGCGGCCACCTCGGCGGCAAGGTGCTGATTCCGACGCAGCAGGCGATTCGCAACCTCGTCGCCGCGCGGCTCGCCGCGGACGTGCTCGACGTCCCGACGGTCATCGTCGCGCGCACCGACGCCGACGCCGCGAACCTGCTGCTCAGCGACATCGACGAACGCGACCGTCCGTTCCTGACCGGCGAACGGACGCCCGAGGGATTCTTCCGGGTCCGCCCCGGGATCGATCAAGCGATCGCGCGGGCGATCGCATACGCGCCGTACGCGGATCTGATCTGGTGCGAGACCTCGCACCCCTCGCTCGAGGAAGCGAAAGCGTTCGCCGACGCCGTGCACGCGCAGTTCCCGGGGAAGATGCTCGCATACAACTGCTCCCCGTCGTTCAACTGGAAGCTGAAGCTCGACGACGAGACGATCGCGAGCTTCCGCGACAAGCTGTTCCGCTACGGCTACCGCTTCCAGTTCATCACGCTCGCCGGCTGGCACGCATTGAACCACGGCATGTTCGAGCTCGCCTACGACTACGGCCGCCGCGGCATGGCCGCCTACGCCGACTTCCAACAGCGCGAAATGGAGAGCGAACAGTTCGGCTACACCGCAACGCGCCACCAGCGCGAAGTCGGCACCGGCTACTTCGACGAAGTGGCAAAGATCGTCGGCGGCGGAACATCCTCAACTACGGCGCTCACGGGCTCCACGGAAGAAGCGCAGTTTACCCAACCCCGCGAACGCGAACTCATCGCGATGGCAGCAACCTGACGCGACACCACTCGCCACAAAGACGGGGAACCGCCGACAGCGGCGGTCCCCCGTCATGCGGTTCTATTGCGTCGGCACAGGCGCATCGTCTAGCACGTATCCGTACCGTTCGAAGAACGCGATGACTTCGGCCTCGTTCGCCTCTCCGGCCGCTAAGCGGACCACGAGGTCTTCGACGACCGGTGTCGGAGCGCTGATCCCGATTCCGTTCACTAGCAGAAAGGCACGCGTCGTTGCCCATGCGATACGCTTGTTGCCATCGACGAATGCATGGTTTTGTGCCAACCCGCGGAGGTACGCCCAAGCCTTGTGCCCGAGCGTCGCGTATGCGTCTTCCCCGAATGCGGACTGCTGCGGTGTGAGTACCGCCGATTCGAGGAGTTCCGGTGAGCGGAGAAGTTCTTGCGGTGAGCCGATCAGCGCTTCGAAGATTTCGAGATCATCTTCGACGTCGAGGTAGCTGATCACGAGGCCGACGTTTCCGTGTCAAGCGGTCCCCGGCCGAGCGCCTCGAGGATCTCAGCGTCTTCCCGAGCGATCCGTTCGATTGCCGCGCGAAGCCGCGACTTCGTCACGCGCGCGCCATCGAACGCGGATCGCAAGGTATCGCTTACGTTGGCCAAGCGGCGCTTTGTCGCATCGGCGTGATCGGGCTCGCCCATGACGGCTAGTCCTTTCGAGACGAACCGTCGAAGAGCGCCACATAAAACCATCACTTTCCGGCCAGGTAAACTACGGTCTGACGATAGGCAGTGTGAGCAAGCGGTGATCTGCAACTTTTGCTTAGCACTCTCGGTTGTAGAGTGCGAATGAACGTTGAACGCATGACCCAGCGCGTCCAGGAGGCGCTGAATGCGGCGTACACTCGGGCGCTCTCGGAGCACAACACCCAGACCGCGCCCGAGCACTTGCTTGCCGCGATCCTGGATCAAACCGAAGGCATCGCGGCCCCCATCCTAGAGAAGGCGGGCCTCGACCCGCGCGCCGTCGACCAGCGGCTGAAGGCCGCGATCGAGGCGCTGCCGCGCTATCAGGGCGCGAACGCGGACCAGAGCCAGGTCACCATCGCGCCCGCGCTCACGCGCCTGCTCGCGAAGGCCGACGACGAGGCGAAGTCGCTCAACGACGACTATGTCTCCGTCGAGCACCTGCTGCTCGCGATGACGTCGGACAACGGCGCCGTCGGCCGGCTCTTCCGCGAGCTCGGCCTCTCGCGCGAGAAGCTGCTCGCGGCGCTGCGCGACGTGCGCGGCAACCAGCGCGTCACCACGCAGAACCCCGAAGGCACGTACCAGTCGCTCGAGCGCTACGGCCGCGACCTCACGAAGGCCGCGGAACAGGGCAAGCTCGACCCGGTGATCGGCCGCGACGAGGAGATTCGCCGCGTCATCCAAGTCCTCTCGCGGCGCACCAAGAACAACCCGGTCCTCATCGGTGAGCCGGGCGTCGGCAAGACCGCGATCGCCGAAGGGCTCGCGCAGCGCATCGTGCGCGGCGACGTCCCCGAAGGCCTCAAGGACAAGAAGCTCGTCTCGCTCGACATGGGCGCGCTGATCGCCGGCGCGAAGTACCGCGGCGAATTCGAAGAGCGTCTGAAGGCCGTGCTCAAGGAAGTCACCAGCGCGGAGGGCCGCGTGCTGCTCTTCGTCGACGAGCTGCACACCGTCGTCGGCGCGGGCAAGACCGAAGGCTCGATGGACGCGGGCAACCTGCTCAAGCCGCTGCTCGCGCGCGGCGAGCTGCACATGATCGGCGCGACGACGCTCGACGAGTACCGCAAGTACATCGAGAAGGACGCCGCGCTCGAACGCCGCTTCCAGCCGGTGTTCGTGGACCAGCCGTCGGTCGAGGACTCGATCTCGATCCTGCGCGGTCTGCGCGAGCGCTACGAAGTCCACCACGGCGTGCGCATCAAGGACGCCGCGCTGGTCGCGGCCGCCGTCCTCTCGAACCGCTACATCGCGGACCGCTTCCTCCCCGACAAGGCGATCGACCTCGTCGACGAAGCGGCGGCGAAGCTGCGCACCGAGATCGACTCGATGCCGACCGAGCTCGACGAAGCCTCGCGCCGCATGATGCAGCTCGAGATCGAGCGTGAAGCACTGCGCAAGGAGAGCGACGACGCGTCGAAGCAGCGGCTGCAGAAGCTCGAGCAAGAGCTGGCGGAGCTGCACGAGCAGACCGACGCCCTGCGCGCGCGCTGGCAGTCCGAGAAGGACGCCGTCGTCAAGACGCGCGAGCTGCGCGAGCAGATCGAGGCGACGAAGCTCGAGATCGACCGCGCGACACAAGCCGCCGACTGGGCGAAGGCCTCGGAGCTGAAGTACGGCCGCCTCGCGGAGCTCGAACGGCAGCTGCGCGACAAGGAAGCCGCCCTGAGCGACGGCCGCGCGCGCCTGCTCAAGGAAGAGGTCGACGAGGAGGACATCGCCGCGATCGTCAGCCGCTGGACCGGGATCCCGGTCAGCAAGCTGCTCGAAGGCGAGATCCAGAAGCTGCTGGCGCTCGACAAGGAATTGCACAAGCGCGTGATCGGCCAGGACGAAGCGGTCACCGCGGTCGCGGAGGCGATCGTCCGCGCGCGGTCGGGTCTGGGTGATCCGAACCGTCCGCTGGGATCGTTCCTGTTCCTCGGCCCGACCGGCGTCGGCAAGACCGAGCTCGCGCGCGCGCTGGCCTCGTTCCTGTTCGACGACGAGCGCGCGATGGTGCGGATCGACATGTCGGAGTACGGCGAGAAGCACAGCGTCGCGCGGCTGCTCGGCGCACCGCCCGGATACGTCGGCTACGACGAGGGCGGCCAGCTCACCGAAGCCGTCCGGCGGCGCCCGTTCTCGGTGCTGCTCTTCGACGAGATCGAGAAAGCGCACCCCGACGTGTTCAACGTCTTCCTGCAGATCCTCGACGAGGGCCGGTTGACCGACGGTCAGGGCCGTACGGTGGACTTCAAGAACACGGTCGTGATCATGACCTCGAACATCGGCTCGCACCGGATCCTCGACGCGTCGAGCGACATGGGCGGCGCGGACTTCGCGATCATGCGCGCGACGGTGCTCGACGAGCTGCGCCAGCACTTCCGGCCGGAGTTCCTGAACCGCGTCGACGAGATCGTGGTCTTCCACAAGCTCTCGGAGGAGCAGCTCAAGGAGATCATCGAGATCCAGCTCGACCGCGTGCGGGCGCGGCTGCGCGACCGCCGCATCGCGCTGGAGATCACGGATGCCGCGAAGACCCATCTCGTGCGCACGGGCTACGAGCCCGCGTACGGCGCGCGCCCGCTCAAGCGCGCGATCCAGCGCGAAGTCGAGACCCCGCTGGGCCGGAAGATCCTGGCCGGCGAGGTGCGCGACGGCGACGTGGTCCGGATCGACACCGACCACGACAAGGGGGAGCTCACGTTCAAGGTCGTGGAGCCGCTCCCCGAGATGCCGGCCTTCCGGTAAAAAAGACGAAGCCCCGGGCACTCCCGGGGCTTTCTCGTACGTTCAAGCGAGCGGAGGGCATTCGCCCTCCGTATCCTCGTCTTTATTTTCCATATCGGAGGATTGCATTCATGACCAAGTTCCTGGCTTCGATCAGCGCCCTCGCCTTCGCGGCGGGGCTCGCCGTCGCACCGCAGATCGCCTCGGCGCAACCCGCCCATGCGATGGGCCATCACATGCGCTGCCCGCGCGGCGCGCACTGGATCCCCGCTCACCGCAATCGCGGCGGTCGCTGGGTCCCGGGTCACTGCGGCCGCCGCTGACGGCGCGCTGACCTCGACGCGCGGCGGCTCACCCGAGCCGTCGCGCGTTTCCTTTTTCGGAGGGACCGCCGCCGCGGCCGACGCACCTCCGCTCACGGGGCACTCATCCTGCGGAGGTTCATCATGCGCCGATTCGCCATGGCTCTCGCCGCGCTCGCGTTCGCGGCCTCCCTCACCGGCCCGGTCGTCGCGAAGCCGCACGACCACATGAAGGGCAACTCGATGTCCGCGTCCGGGCACATGAAGTCGATGTGCCCGCCCGGCAAGCACTGGGTGAAGCCGTACAAACGCAAGAACGGCATGATGGTCAAGGGCTATTGCCGCTGACCGAGAGCGACGCCCTCAAGCGCGCGGTGGGCTTCGCCGCGGTCGACCGCTACGTGCGCTCCGGCACGTGCATCGGCCTCGGCACCGGCAGCACCGCGCGCTGGGCGGTCGAACGAGCCGGCGAGCGCGTCGCGGCGGGTGAGCAGATCGCCGCCGTCGCCACCTCGGCGGTGACGGAGCGGCAGTGCCGCGAGCTCGGGATCCCGCTCATCGCGCTCGGCGAGCGCGAGATCGACGTCGCGATCGACGGCGCCGACGAGGTCGCCGCCGACTGGTCCCTCACGAAGGGCGCCGGCGGGGCGCTCTTCCGCGAGAAAGCCGTCGCCCTTGCCGCGAACCGCTTCGTGGTGATCGTCACGCCCGAGAAGCTCGTCGACAAGCTGGGCGCCTTCACGACGCCGGTCGAGGTCGTCCCCTATACGCTCGTCGTCGTCCGCCGCGCGATCGAAGCGCGCTATCCGGGCGTCCGCGTGGCGCTGCGCGGAGGCGACGAGACACCATACGTCACCGACAACGGCAACGCCATCCTCGACTGCTCCTTCGGCCGCATCGACGACCCGGCCGCGCGCGACGCGGAACTCCGCCAGATCCACGGCGTCGTCGCGACCGGCCTTTTCCCGGCGGCCCTGACCTCCGCGGTGCTCGTCGGCGAGCCGGACGGCGTCCGCGCGTTATAGCGCGCGGCTCAAATCTCGTACTCCCACGTGTTCCAGAACGTCACGACGGCGTGGGCGGGCTTGTAGCCTTTGAAGTCATCGTTCACCACGTCGAACCGGCGCGCGAACCACATCGTGAGCATCGGCACCTGGTCGACCAGGATCTCCTGAATCCGCGCGTACGCCTTCTTCCGGACGGCCTGGTCGTTGGACGTGAGCGCGATCTTCTCTTGCGCGTCGAGGTCCTTGTTGCAGAAGCGGAACTGGTTCTGACCGTTCGGCGGGATCTGGTCGCACGCGAAGAGCGTGTCGTCGTCGGGGTCGACGCCGTTGATCCACGACGAGAACTCGACGTCGAACTTCCCGCCCTGCAGGATCCCGCCGGACTGATAGTTCGCGAACATGATCGAGGACGCGTACGGTTTCACCTCGGCCTCGATCCCGATCTCACGCCAGGCGGACTGCAGCAGCACCGCGAGCCGGTTGCCGACGGAACCCCCGGTCGTCGTCGCGATCTGCACGTGCGCCCGCAGCCCGTTCTTCGAGCGAACGCCGTCGGGTCCGAGCTTCCACCCGGCCGCGTCGAGCGTCGCGCGCGCCTTCGCCAGGTCGAACGGGATCGACTGCAGATTCGGATCGTGCGCCCACGAGAACGCGGGCTGGTCGCCGTCGCCGAGGAGCTGCACGCCATACGTCACGGTGTCGATCATCCGCTTGCGGTCGGTTGCATACGCGAGCGCGCGCCGTACCGCCACGTCCGACATCACCGGGCGCTGCGTGTTGAACCCGATCAGCGAGTACTGCGTGAACGGCGTGAGGAAGACGCGCGTCCCCGGGATCTTCGAGACGACCGGGTAGTTCGTCGAGCCGACGTTGTACCAGAAGTCGATCTCGTGCGTGCGCACGCCGGTCGCGAGCGTGTTCTCGTCGGGGATCGCGCGGTACTGGACCTCCTTGAGCTTCGGCGCGCCGCGCCAGTAGTGCGGGTTCGCCACCATGCGGATGATCTGGCCGCGCCGCCATTCCCGCACGATGAACGGCCCGGTCCCGACCGGCTTGCTGTTGTACGGGATCTGGTTGATGTCGTGATACTGGGCGAGCAGATGCTTCGGGAAGAGCACGTACGGCGTCGACGACATCGTGAAGAACGAGTTCACGAACGGCGCGTACGCGCTCTTCAGATGGACGATCGCGGTCCAGTCGTCCGGCGTGTCGATCGCGGTGATGCGATCGTACCCGGTGCGCGTCTGGATGTTGTTGTTCGGGTTCATCACGGTGCGCCAGCTGAAGACGACGTCCGCGGCGCTGAACGGCGCCCCGTCCTGCCATTGCACGCCCTTGCGCAGGTGGTACGTGATCGTCCGGCCGTCCTTGGAGATCCCGCCGTTGGCGAGCGTCGGCACCGCGGTCGCGAGCTCGGGGACGAGCGCGTTCTTGTCATCGTAGTTGAAGAGGTAGCCGGCCCAAAACATGGAGAGGTCGACGACGGTCGCCGAGCTCGAGAGCGCCGGGTTCAGCGTGTCGGGCTCCGTGAGGCTCGCGAGCCGCAGCACGCCGGGCCGCGTCCACGGATGCCGCTGACCTGCCGGCGCGGCACCGTTCTCGCCGCCGGTCCCCGACTGCGTCGTCGCGACCCGCGTGCACGCGGAGAGGGCGACCGCGAGCGCGATCGCGAGGTAGCCGAGTCGTCTCACCCGGCGGCCGTTCTCGCCCGGCACGCCGGGGACCGCCTTGGCCTAGCCTACGAGGGCCTTCTCCCGTTTGCGCGCCTTCAGCCGGTCGGTTTCGTTCAGCAGCCGCTTGCGCAGACGGATCGACTGCGGCGTCACCTCGACCAGCTCGTCGTCCTCGATGAACTCGATCGCGCGCTCGAGCGACATCTCCTCGGCGGGCGGCATCCTGAAGTTCTCGTCGGTCCCGGCGGCCCGCATGTTGGTGAGCTTCTTCGCGCGCACGACGTTGATCGCGACGTCCTTGTCGTCGTTGGCGCGGCCGACGATCATCCCTTCGTACACCTCGGTGCCCGGGTCGACGAAGAAGCGCCCGCGCTGCTCGAGCCCCATCAGCGCGTACGCGGTGACGGTGCCGGTGTCGCTGGTGACGAGCGCGCCGTTCGAGCGCCCGGGGATATCGCCCGCGAGCGGCTGGTGCGTGTAGTAGACGTGCGACATCACCGCCGTCCCGCGCGAGAGCGTGAGCAGCTCGCCGCGCAGGCCGAAGATCGCGCGCGTCGGCATCGTGTACTCGAGCCGGCGCGTCTCGCCGACGGTGACCATGTTGGACATCTGCGCGCGGCGGCGGCCGACCGACTCGATCACCGCGCCCGCGTACTCCTCGCGCACGTCGATCACGACGTACTCGACCGGTTCCATCTTCACGCCGTCGCGCTCGGTGACGATCACGCGCGGCTTGCTCACCGCGAGCTCGTAGCCTTCGCGGCGCATCGTCTCGATCAGGATCGAGAGATGCAGCTCGCCGCGCCCGCGCACCTCGAAGGTGTCGGCCGACTCGGTGTCCTCGACGCGCAGCGCGACGTTCGACTCCAGCTCGCGCATCAAGCGCTCGCGGATCTGGCGCGAGGTCAGATACTTCCCTTCGCGGCCGGCGAACGGCGAGGCGTTCACCATGAAGTACATCGAGACGGTCGGCTCGTCGACCGCGGTCGCGGCGATCCCCTCCGGCTCCGCGGCGTCGGCGATCGTGTCGCCGATGTTCAAGCCTTCGATCCCGGAGACGCAGATGATGTCGCCGGCCGACGCCTCCTCGACCTCGATGCGCTCGAGCCCGTGGAAGGCGAGCATCTTCGTCAGGCGCAGCCCCGTCTGCACGGTGCCGTCGCGCGCGACCTTCGCGATCGGCGCGTTCACGCGCGTGGTGCCGCGGAAGATGCGCCCGATCCCGATCCGCCCGACGTAGCGGTTGTGGTCGATCGCGGAGACGAGCATCTGGAAACCGCCGTCCTCGGCCGGCGCCTCGGGGACGTGCTTGACGATCGTGTCGAAGAGCGGGTCGAGGTTCGCGCTCTCGTCGGAGAGCTCGTGCTTCGCGATCCCGGCCTTCCCGTTCGCGTAGACGACCGGGAAATCGGCCTGCTCGTCGGAGGCGCCCAGCTCGATGAACAGGTCGAAGACCTCGTCGACGACCTCGACCGGCCGCGCGTCCTTGCGATCGATCTTGTTGATCACGACGATCGCGCGCAGATCGAGCTCCAGCGCCTTGCGCAGCACGAAGCGCGTCTGCGGCATCACGCCCTCGGCGGCGTCGACCAGCAGCACGACGCCCTGCACCATCTGCAGCACGCGCTCGACCTCACCGCCGAAGTCGGCGTGGCCCGGCGTGTCGACGATGTTGAACTTGACGCCCGCGTGCTCGATCGCGGTGTTCTTGGCCAGGATCGTGATCCCGCGCTCGCGCTCGAGCGGGTTCGAGTCCATCGCGCGGGCCTCGGTGTGCTGGCCCTCACGATAGATCCCGCTCTGCTTGAACATGGCGTCGACCAGGGTCGTCTTCCCGTGGTCGACGTGGGCGATGATCGCGACGTTGCGGATGTCGGGCCGCGTCCGGACGAGAGCCATAACGACCCATTCTACCAGGCCGCGGCCCAGGACGCACCTGCTTACGTCGCTCTTAACCTTGGTGCCGGTCGCCCGCTGCTACGGGCCGGCTAGCGCCCGAAACGCCTCTCGCGCGAAGCGTAGGCGCCGATCGCGCGGTTCAGCGAGGCGCTGTCGAAGTCGGGCCACGGATCGGTCGTCGACCACAGCTCCGCGTACGCGCACTGGTAGAGTAAGAAGTTCGAGAGCCGTAGCTCGCCGCCGGTGCGCACGACGAGATCCGGGTCGGGGAAGCCTGCGGTCCACAGCTTCGCAGCGATCGCGTCTTCGTCGATCTGCTCGGGCGCGATGCGGCCGGCGGCGACGTCGCGGGCCAATGCGCGACACGCGTCGCGCAGCTCCGTGCGCGCGCCGTAGTCGACCGCGATCGTGAGCACCATCGCGCTCCCGGTCGCGGTCCGCTCTTCGAGGACGCGGAAGGCTTCGATCACGCCGCGCGGCAAGCGGTCGCGGCGGCCGATCACGCGCACGCGCACGCCGCGCGCGGCGAGCGCCGCGGCCTTCTCGCGCGCGAACGACTCGGCGAGCCCGAACAGCCCGAACACCTCGCCGCGCTCGCGGCTCCAGTTCTCCTCGCTGAACGCATAGACCGTGAGCATGCGGATCCCCGCGCGCAGAGCCGCGTCGACGGTGCGCTCGAGCGCCTGCATCCCGCGGCGGTGGCCTTCGAGCGCGGGGAGTCCGTTGGTGCGCGCCCAGCGTCGGTTGCCGTCCATGATGATCGCGACGTGATGCGGGATCCCCGTCGCGACCGGTGCGCGTTCGATCACGACTGCGCCGCCAGACGCGGGGACTGCGGCGCTTCGGCGCGTTCCTGCACACCGCGCACGACCGCTTCGAGCTCGTCGACGTACGCGAGGAATCGCGTCCGCCCTTCGGGCGTGATGCGCACGATCGTCGTCGGGCGGCCGTGCCCGCGCACGCGCTCGCTCGTCACGACGCCGACCTCGGCCAGCGCGTGCAGGTGCCGGTTCAGGTTCCCGTCGGTCAGGCCGCAGGCGTCCTGCAGATCGGTGAAGCGCATCCCGTCGGGGTTGGCGACCAGGCACGCGCAGACCGCGAGCCGCCCGCGCTCGTGGAAGATGCGCTCGAGCCCGGTGAACGCGTACGGCGCGTCGTGACCGGCGTTCACGCGCGCACCTCTTCGGCCGCGCGCTCCGCTTCGTCGCGCAGCAGCAGCGTCGCGACGCCGATCTGGCCGGCGCCGAACGTCAGCGGCATCACCCACCACGCGAGCGCGTTCGCGCCGGCGGCGAAGAGCAGCGCCGAGCCGACCGCCGCGAACCCGAGCGCCACCGCGATCATCCCGCGCGGCAGCATCGCGCGCGCGGCGATTAGCCCGAGCCCGTAGCACAGCGCCCAGGTCCCCGGAAGCATCCCGATCTGGCCGCGCACGAGGAGCGCCGCGGTCAGCACGCCGCCCGCGGTGATCGAGGGGAGCACCGCGAACGCCGCGGTCCGCAGCTCGGTTCGCGTCCGCGACGACCAGTTCCGCGCGAGCCACACCGCGACCGCGCCGTAGTTCACCGCCAGCGCGAAGGCCAGGCAGGCGATCCACAGCGCGACGTAGCGGCTCGCGTCCTCGGCCCCGGTCGGGTGCGGGATGACGGCGAGCTGGACCGCGCCGGTCCCCAGCGCGCCGAGCCCGCTGGCGAGGGCCGCGGGGCCGGAGAGGCCGCGGAAGCGCTGGACGGCGGCGAGGCGAGAGCGGACTTCGTCGAGGTCGGCGATGGCGCGGGAGACGTCCACGGTTGGCTCCGATGCAGAGGGTTGGCGATCTGATACTCTGTACCGCAAAGGATTCCCTCCCATACCTCGCGGGCGAACGCGTCGTCGTCCCGGGGCGATCTTCCTCGGAAGAACCGCCCCTCTCGGGTGAGAACCGACGATCCCCTGTGGCGGGACCGCGTCTCCCTGGCTGGAGGTTACCGCTGCGCGCGTGGCAGCGTGCGGCGTTCGAGGGATGGGATGCGGATCGGCCGAGCGATGCGCTGATCGTCGCTACGCCGGGCGCGGGGAAGACGCGCTTCGCGACCCGCGTCGCGCACGCGCTGCTGCGCGACGGCGCCGCGGCCCGCGTGGTCGTGGTGGTGCCGCGCGAGCACCTCAAGGCGCAGGTCGCGCGCGCGATGATGGGCGCGGGGATCGTCCTCGACCACAAGTTCTCGAACGCGCAGCGCCGGCTCGCGCGCGACGTGCACGGCGCGGTCGTCACGTACCAGCAAGTCTGCGCCGCGCCGACGCTGTACCGGCATCTGTGCCGCGACGAGAGCGTGCACGGAACCGGGATCGGCGTCGTGCTCGACGAGATCCATCACGCCGGCGACGACGCGACGTGGGGGAAGGCGCTGCGCGACGCGTTCGATCCGGCGGCGCACCGCGTGTCGCTCTCGGGGACGCCGTTCCGGAGCGACGGGACGGCGATCCCGTTCGTTCGCTACGACCGCGGGCTCTCGGTCGCCGACTTCGCGTACGACTACGCCTCGGCTCTGCGCGACGGCGTCTGCCGCGCGCTGGTGTTCGCGCTGCACGGCGGCGAGGCCGAGTGGATCGCGCGCGACGGGATGCAGATGTCGGCGACGTTCGACACCGCGCTGCAGGAGAAGCGCCATCATTCCGAGCGGCTGCGCACGATGCTCACGCAAGACGAGTGGATCGGCGACGTGCTGTCGCGCGCGCACTTGCGGCTGATGTCGGTACGGGCGGAAGGGCACCGCGACGCGGCGGGACTGGTCGCCGCGATGAACCAGGACCACGCGCGCGAGATCGCGGCGCTGATGGAGCGGCGGCTCGGCGTGCGGCCCGCGATCGTCGTCTCCGACCTCGCCGACGCGTCGGACCGCATCGCCGCGTTCGCCCGCTCGAGCGATCCGTGGATCGTCGCGGTGCACATGGTCAGCGAAGGGGTCGACATCCCGCGGCTGCGCGTCGGCGTCTTCGCCTCGAACGTCGTCACCGAGCTGTACTTCCGGCAGTTCTGCGGCCGGTTCGTGCGCACGATCGACGGCGTGAACGATCCCGAGGCGTACGTCTTCGTCCCGGACGATCCGCGCCTGCGGATGCTCGCGCACGGGATCACCGTCGACGTTCGGCACGGCCTGCGCGGCCGCGACGAGCGCGAGGGAGAGCTGGTCGCGATCGACCTCGCGCGGCGCGCCGAGGCCGCGAGCGACGCCGGCCTCTACGAAGCGATCGCGGCGCGGACGACCGACGAGCGCGTCGTCGACCTGGGGCCGCTGTTCAACCCTGCCGCGTTCGCGTCCGGCGCGTTC
>DATAQE010000088.1:0-7950 GCA_036264835.1 Candidatus Elarobacter sp. | reverse complement strand
CCGACCTGCTCGTGCTGGTAGAACGTGTTCCCCCGCCCGTCGGGGCGCGGCGCTGCAGTCCGAGGCTTGCCGACGTCGTGCAAAAGCGCCGCAAGCCGCAGCGTGACGTCACCGGCGGGGGCGGCGTCGAGCGTCGCGAGGTTGTGCCGGTAGACGTCGTACGCGTGCCAGTCGTTCTGGTCGATCCCGACCCCCTCGAGCAGCTCGGGCCAGAACTGCTCCAGCACCCCGGTCTCCCGCAGAATCTCGAGCCCGACGGACGGCGCGGGCGCCGCCATCAGCTTGCCGATCTCCTCGCCGATTCGTTCCGCGGAGACGCTCCGCACGAGCGCCGCCGACGCCCGCATCGCCGCCGCCGTCCGCGCCGTCAGCTCGTAACCGAACCGCGCCGCGAACTGAGCGGCGCGCAGCATCCGCAGCGGATCTTCCTCGAACGTCGCCTCGTCGACGATATCGATCCGCTCCGCGGCGATGTCCTCGATCCCGCCGTACGGATCGACGACCTGATCGTCCGCCAGCCGCCGGGCGATCATGTTCATCCGGAAATCCCGCCGCCGAAGATCGTCCTCCAGCGGAATCTCCGGCCCGGACTCGACCGCGAACTCCTTGTGACCGACTCCGGTGGACCGCTCGCGCCGCGGCAGCGCGATGTCCGCCTCCCCCGCCGGATGTCGGAATTTCAGCACTGCGAACGACGCGCCGACCACGTCGACCCGGCCGACGCCGCGCAGCGCGGCCAGCAGATCGTCCAGCGGAACGCGGGTGACGACGTAGTCCAAGTCCTTCGGCGGCCGCTCGACGGCGCCGAGCCGCTGGCGGAACTCGTCGCGCACGCGACCGCCCACGGCGTAGACTCCGGCGCCGGGGAGGATTGCGGTCAGGACGTCATCGAGTGGGTGGCGCACGACGGCCCATTCTATCGCGCCCCGTGTCCTGCCGTAAGACCCGCCCGGTCATCGCGGTTTCACGGGGAACCTTACTTTGCATCGCAGGGCGAAGTTCAACGTGGAACGAGACACAGCGGGCGCTTTGCAGGCACGCCGTTCTTCCGCGGAAAGCGTGGGCTCGTCGGCGCTCGCTTTTCCAGCACAACAACGCGCCGTTCGCGGTCGAGGGTGCGCTCGCCGATGAGTTCCGCGCCGAGGACCAGGGCGGCGTCGGAAACCGCGTTTCGTTCTACGGCTTCGAGCGAACCGCGCTGGAGCAGCGCGCGGCCGCCGATCTCCAGAAAGGGCACGGTAAGTTCGGCAACGGTCGGCGCGCTGGCGACCGCGCGCGCGGTCGCCGTGCGAAAATGCTCGCGGTACTCGGGGTTCCGCGCGGCGTCTTCGGCTCGGCGGTCGAGGACCTCAGCGTCCAGGCCGAGCGACGCGATGGCGTCTTGAAGAAATCTGGCGCGCTTCTTGATCGCCTCCAAGAGCACGACTCGAACGCCCGTCGCGATGGCGAGCGGGATCCCCGGGAGACCGTTCCCGGAACCGACGTCGATCAGCGGGGAGACGACGTCGTCGCGCAGGGTTAGCGCGTCGAGGATCTGCTCGGCGAACGCCGTTCCGGACTTCGCGCCGGTGAGGTTCAGGCGGCGGTTGGCGTCGAGGACGAGGGCCGCGTAGATGCCGAGGCGCGTGGCAAGCGGCTCTTGCACGCCGGCAGCCACCAAGGCGGCGTGGGCTTCGGGGTCGGGAAGCGGGGTCACGCCGGGGCGGCGACGCGGTCGTTCGTCAGGCGGTGGACGTGCACGGCGACGAGCGCGACGTCGGCAGGCGTGATCCCCGGGATGCGCGAGGCGGCGCCCAGCGTGCGCGGACGCGCGCGGTCGAATTTCTCGCGGGCTTCGCGCGAGAGCGCGCGGATCGTGGCGTAGTCCAGGCCGGCCGGGAGCGCGATCGCCTCGTCGCGGGCGGCACGGTCGATCGCTAGCCGTTGCCGGCGGACGTAGCCGTCCATCTTTAGCTCGATCTCGACCCGTGCCGCGATCTCCGGGCCTATCTCGGGCGGCAACCGATCGGCGAGGTCCGCGATCGCGACGTCGGGGCGGCGGAGGGCGTCGGCGAGCGTCGTGCCAGGCGCGAGCGTTCGCCCGGTAAGCGCGTCCGGGGCGATTCGAGTGCGCTCCGCGTGACGGCGGCCGGATTCCAACGCTTCGCGCCGGTGTGCGAACGCGCTCCAGGTCTCGTCGTCGATCAGGCCGAGGTCGCGGGCGGTCGGGGTCAGGCGCAGATCGGCATTGTCGTGGCGCAGGAGCACGCGGTGCTCGGCGCGCGAGGTAAGCATTCTATACGGTTCGTCCACTCCGCGTGTCACGAGATCGTCGATGAGCACGCCGATGTACGAGGTCTCGCGGCCGAGGCGGAGCGGCGGGCGGCCGTGGGCGCGTTGGGCGGCGTTGATCCCGGCGATCAGGCCCTGCGCGGCGGCTTCCTCGTAGCCGCTCGTGCCGTTGAGCTGGCCGCAGTGGAAGAGGCCGGCGACGCGCCGCGTCTCGAGGCTCGGGTCGAGCTCGGTCGGCTGGACGAAGTCGTACTCGACCGCGTAGCCGGCGCGCAGCATCACGACGTCCTCGAAGCCCGGAAGCGTGCGGAGCATCGCGAGCTGGACGTCGGCAGGGAGCGACGTCGAGAAGCCGCCGACATAGAACGTCGGCTCGTCCCACCCCTCGGGCTCGACGAAGATCTGGTGCGTCGGGTTATGGGCGAACTTGACGACCTTGTCCTCGATCGAGGGGCAGTAGCGCGGCCCGATCCCGCGGATGAGGTCGAGCCCGTAGAGCGGCGAGCGGTGCAGGTTCTCACGGACCAGCGCGTGCGTGCGTTCGTTGGTATCGACGATCCAGCACGGCAGCTGCGGACCCGCGAACGCGCGCGGACTCGCGTACGAGAACGGTAGCGGCGTCGCGCTCGGGCGCTGTTCCGCCATCACCGTGAGATCGAGGGTCGCCCGGTCGACGCGCGGGGGCGTCCCGGTCTTGAGGCGGGCGAGCGGGAAGCCGAGGCGCGCGAGCGCGGCGCTGAGCCCGAGCGCGGGCGCCTCGCCGAAGCGGCCTTCGGCGCGAACCTCGTCGCCGCGGAAGGTCTTGCCGCCGAGGAACGTCCCCGTCGCGAGGACGACGTTCGGCGCGCGGAGCGTCCCGCCGCCGGCGAGCACGACGCCCCGGACGGCGCCCGCCTCGACGACGAGACCGTCCGCCATGCCGCGCACAACGGTGAGGTTCGGCTGCGCGGCGACCGTCGCGCTCGCGACGCGGACGTAGGACGGTTTGTCGGCGAGCGCGCGGAGCGCGCGGACGGACGGGCCCTTCGACTCGTTCAGGAAGCGCGAATGGAGCGAGACGCGGTCGGTGACCCGCGCCATCGCGCCGCCGAGCGCGTCGATCTCGCGGACCAGCTGGCCCTTCGCGCTCCCGCCGATCGACGGGTTGCAGGCGAGCGTGCAGATCCGGTCCGGGTCGCCGGTCACGAGGAGCGTCTGCGCGCCGAGGCGCGCCGCCGCGAGCGCCGCCTCGAAGCCCGCGTGACCGCCCCCGACGACGATCACGGCGGCGTCGTCGCCGCGGAGCACCGATGTCATGGAACGCCGTCCATCGTAGCACGGTCATGGGAGGCGCACCATGGCCGACCCCGCCCGCCGGCTCGCGGCGAACGCTCCCGGGCCGTTCTTCGTCGACGCGTCGTGCATCGATTGCGATGCATGCCGGCAGCTCGCGCCCGCGACGTTCACCGAGACCGCCGAGTTCTCGGCCGTCACCGCGCAGCCGCGAGAGGCCCATGAGCTTGCGGATGCGCTGCGCGCGCTCGTCGCGTGTCCGGTCGGCGCGATCGGCGACGCCGAGCATCGTCCGGTGGCGGACGCGGTCGCGGCGTTTCCGCTGCGGATCGACGGACCGGTCTCGTATCTCGGCTTCAACGCGCGCGCGTCGTACGGCGCGAACGCGTATCTGCTCGAGCACGACGGCGGGAACTGGATGATCGACAGCCCGCGCTGGACGCCCTCGCTCGTGCGCGCGCTGGAAGAACGCGGCGGCGTGCGGTACGTCTTTCTCACGCATCGCGACGACGTCGCGGACGCGCGCCGTTACGCCGCGCACTTCGGCGCGCAGCGCATCATCCACGCGCGCGACCGCTCCGCGCAGCCCGACGCGGAGATCGTCGTGGACGGCGACGACGCGGTCGCCTTCGGCGACGTCACGGTGATCCCGACGCCCGGACACACGCGCGGTCATTGTGTGCTGCACCATCGCACGTATCTGTTCAGCGGCGATCATCTCGCGTGGGACCGCGAAACGCGGAGGCTCTCCGCGCATCCGGACGTCTGCTGGTACGACTGGCGCACGCAGCTGCGTTCGGTCGCGAAGCTCGCGGAGTACGACGTCGAATGGCTGCTGCCGGGACACGGCGCGCGCGTGCATCTCGACGCGAACGCGATGCGCCGCGCGATGCTCGACGTCGCCGCGCGCGGCTGATCGCTAGGCGCGCTCGCGTTCGAGCAGGGTGCGTTTGCGTTCGAGGCCCCAGCGGTAGCCCGCGAGATTGCCGTCCTCGCGCACGACGCGGTGGCACGGGATCGCGATCGCGAGCTTGTTCGCGGCGCATGCGGCGCCGACGGCTTGTGCGGCGTTCGGGCTGCCGACCGCGCGCGCCAGCGTCGCGTACGTCACCGGCTCGCCCGGGCGCACGGCGCGCAGCGCGTTCCAGACGCGGCGCTGGAACGCCGTCCCGCGCACGTCGAGCGCGAGCGCGAACGGTGACGACGGGCGGTCGACGAGCGCGATCACCGCATCGAGCGCATCGCGCAACGTGTCGTCGTCACGCCGGCGTTCGGCGTTCGGGACGTGCCGTTCGAGCGCGGCGATCACCGCGGCGTCGTCGTCGCCGAGCTCGATCGCGCAGACGCCGCACTCCGTGGTCGCGACGAGCACCCGGCCCAGCGAGCACGGGGCGATCGCGTACGTGACGCGCTCGCCGCGGCCGCCGGCGCGGTAGCGAGCCGGCGTCATCCCGAGCGCGCCGTTCGCGTACGGGCGGCTCGACGATCCGTACCCGGCGTCGTGGACCGCTGTCGTCACGCTCGCACCGGACGACAACCGTTCGCGGAAGCGCTCTGCGCGGCGCGCACGGACGTACTCGCCGGGCGTGACGCCGGCGATCCGGCGGAACGTGCGCTGGAAATGGAACCGGCTCAGCCCGATCTCGCGCGCGACCGCGCCGAGCGAGGGCGCTTCGTCCGCATCGAGCAGCGCGCAGGCGCGCTCGATCAAGCGCACGCGGTCGGCATCGGACGAGACGTCGTCCGGCGCGCAGCGCTTGCAGGGGCGGAAGCCGGCCTGCTCGGCGGCCGCGGCGTCCACGAAGACGTACACGTTGCGGCGCGCGGGCGTGCGCGCCGGACAGCCGCTGCGGCAATAGATGCTCGTCGTGCGCACACCGATGAGGAAGCTCTCGTCGGGCTTTCGCTCCAGGACCGTCTCCCAGCGCGCGTCGTCGATCGGCGTCATCGTTTCCATGACCCTAGCCTACGCCGGACGGTGACGCCGCGCGCTCCGGGGGTTGCTCCGGCATCCCGCCGTGGCCGTCGCCCCGTCACGTACCGTTTACTTGCCGATGCAGAAGCGGGCGAAGATTCCGTCGAGCATCGCTTCGGTGGCGGCCGCGCCGGTGATCTCGCCGAGCGCCGCCGTCGCGCCGAGCAGCTCCGGCGCGACCAAGTCCACCGGTTCGCCGGCCGACAGCGTCGCGCGAGCGTGAGCGAGCGCTTCTCGGGCACGTGAAACCGCGTCCGCCTGGCGCGCGGAGGCAACATGCGGGCGGGCGAGATCGACCGTCTCGCCGTGCCAGCCCGCGCGCGCGATCGCGCGGCGCACCTCGTCCAGCGTCGTTTCGGTGTACACCGAAGATGCGATCACCGTCCCGCACAGTGCGTCGCGCTCCGCGTCGTCGCGCGCGTCGTAGCCGGCCGTGCCGAGATCGCGCTTGTTGAACAGTACGACGCGCTCGCGACCGCGCGTCTCCGCGAGCACCGCGCGCGCATCGGTGTCGAGTGCGCGCGATCCGTCGACGACGACCAGCACGACCGCCGCCGCGGCGAGCGCGCGGCGCGCGCGGCCGATCCCGATGCGCTCGATCGCGTCGTCGCTCGTGCGCAGGCCGGCGGTGTCGAGCACGCGGACCGGGACGCCCTCGACGGCGAACGACTCCTCGATCACATCGCGTGTCGTCCCCGCGATCTCGGAGACGATCGCGCGCTCCTCGCCGAGCAGCGCGTTCAGCAGCGACGACTTCCCCGCGTTCGGCGGCCCGACGATCGCCAGCGACAGACCCTCGCGGACCAAGCGCCCGCGCTCCCAGTCGCGCACCAGCGCATCGAGCTTCGCATCGACGTCGGCGACGGCGGCGAGCACGCGCTCGCGCGGCGGCTCGGGGACTTCGTCGGGATAGTCGATCGCGCCGGCCAGCTCTTCGAGCACCGTCGCGAGCTCCGCGCGCAGCACGTCGATCGCCGCGCGCAATCCGCCGGCGAGGTTCGCCTGCGCGGCGCGCGCGGCCGCGCGCGACTCGGCGTCGATCACGTCCGCGACCGCTTCGGCGGCGCTCAAATCGAGCTTCCCGTTCAGGAACGCGCGCCGCGTGAACTCTCCCGGCTCCGCGGCGCGCGCGCCCGCGTGGAACAGCGCGCGCAGCGTCTCGCGCGCGACGACCGGGCTGCCGTGCACGTGCAGCTCGACGACGTCCTCGCCGGTCACCGTGCGCGGCGCGTCCATCGCCAGCGCGAGCCCGCGGTCGATCACCGCACCGCTCGCATCGACGATCTCGCCGTACGTCACGACGCGATCCCGCAACGCCTCGCGCGCGCGAAAGACGCGCGACGCGACGGCGCGGGCATCGGGCCCGCTGCAGCGCACGATCGCGATCGCGCCCTTCCCGGGCGGCGTCGCGATCGCCGCGATCGTCTCGCCGGTCAGGTCACTCGGCTTTGGGATACACCACGAGACGGCGCTCCGGCTCGACGCCTTCCGACTCCGTGCGCACGAACGGCGAGTCGGCCAGCGCGAGATGGACGATCTTGCGCTCCGAGGGCAGCATCGGCTCCAGCTTGATCGGCTTGTTCTCGCGGACCACGCGTTCGAGCGTCGCGAGCGCGAGCGTCTTGAGGTCCGCGGCGCGGCGCGCGCGGTAGCCTTCGGCGTCGATCGTGTAGTAGCGGCGGTTGTTGCGCACGCCGGCGTTGATGATGTTGTTGTAGATCAGGTTGAGCGCTTCCAGCGTCTTCCCTTCGCGGCCGATCAGCGAGGCGAGCCGCGGCCCGCGCACCTCGAAGTACTCGCCCTCGCTGCGCGCGATGTAGACGATCTCGACGTCGTCGAGCCCCATCTTCGCGAGGATCTCCTCGAGCAGCGCGCGCGCCGGCTTCGCGATCTCCGGCTCGGGGGAAGGCGCGACGTCGGCCATCGGCGTGCGGTCGCGCGGCGGCCCCGAACGGCGCGGCGGGCGGCGGTCGGCGCCGCCGCTCCCTCCGCTGATCGGCGCCGGACCGCGCTTCTCAAGCGATCGTCCGGCGCGGCGCCGCTGACCGTGGGCGCGTCGGCGCCCGCCTTCGAATTCTTCCATCTCGCTTATCTGGTCCCGTTCATCGTGATCATAAGTGGGCGGCTCGGCCGTCAGGCCGAACGCGAAGGGTTCGCGCCAGCGAACCCACTGATCGGCGTGCCCGCTTCTTCGGGCGGTAGGCGCGCTTCCCGTTCGCGGCGGCGGCTCCGTTCTTCGCCGGGGTCACGTCGGACTGCGCGCGGACGTCGGCCTTTGCGTCGGCGCTCTGCTTCGCGGCGATCGCGGCGGCGAGAGCGGCGGTCTCCTTTGCCTTGGGGCCGACCAGCCCGTAGCGGCGGAACATGTAGTACTGCTGCGCGACGGTGAAGACGTTGCTCGCCAGCCAGTAGATGTACAGCGCCGACGCCCA
>DATAQE010000083.1:0-42415 GCA_036264835.1 Candidatus Elarobacter sp. | reverse complement strand
GCCGTTCTCGTTACGGCAGGTTGCGCAGACGGGCTTGCGGCAGCCGCGGCACTGCGCGATCGACGGGACGGCGTTGTGAAAGAAACAGTCCATTGATCCGAATGAGCACCTCGTGGTCGGTGAGCTCGCACCCAAGGTACTGCGGGGCCGCGGCGAAGGTTTCGCGGTGAACCCGACCTTCCGGCGGCTTTTGCGCGAGGCTCGCCCGTACTACCCGCGGCTCGCCCTCGGGTCGTTCCTCGGCGTGCTGGCCGGCGTCGCGCCGCTCACGCTTGCGCAGGTCGCGGTCTACCTCCAGAGCGACGTCCTCGTGCCCAAGCCGAACTGGGACGTGCTGCTGCTGGTGATCGTGCTGATCCTGGTCTCGCAGATCGTCGGGAACGCGGCCTCGTACGGCCAGGCGTATCTGACCGCGTTCAGCGGGCAGAAGATGGTCGCGACGTTCCGCGCTCGGATGTTCGACCGGATCGCGCGGATGCCGCTGCGCGAGTTCGACCGCTGGCGCCCCGGCGAGATGCAGGCGCGCATGTCGTCGGACCTCGGGCTGATGACCGACGCGATCTCGATCTCGCTCCCGCAGTTCGTGCAGGTGACGGTGACGTTCGTCGCGGCGCTCGTCTACATGATCCGCCTCGACTGGTTCCTCGCAGTGGTGCTGTTCGTGGCGGCGCCGGTTGTCGCGTACGTCGTCGGGAAGTTCAACGCGCTGATCGTGACGGGGACGAAGCGCGCGCAGGAACGGATCGCCGATCTCTCCAGCAACCTCACCGAAGTGCTGACGAACGAGCGCATCGTGAAGGCGTTCCGGCGCGAGGACTTCGAGCGCGACCGGTTCGCCGCGGCGAACGAGCGGTATTTCGGCGCGTACATGAAGGTCACGCAGTTCAACCAGACGCAGGCGCCGGTGCTCGCGACGATCGTGATGATCGCGCTGTGCGCGATCATCGCGCTGACCGCGCGCGAGGTCGCCGTCGGGCGGCTGAGCCCCGCGACCGCGTGGGGGTTCTGGACCGCGACCGGGCTGCTGATCAACCCGATGAACAGGTTCTCGATCTTCTTCGCGGACTTCGCGCGCGCGTTCGTCGGCGCGGGGCGGGTGTTCGAGATCCTCGACCTGCCGGTCGAACCGGACGATCCGCCGGAGGCGATCGCGCTGCCGAACATCGCCGGCGACGTGCGGTTCGAGAACGTGACGTTCGCGTACGACGCGGACAGCCCGGTGCTGCAGAACTTCTCCGCCGAGATGCTGCACGGCGAGGTCGTCGCGCTCGTCGGCCCGTCGGGCGCGGGGAAGAGCACGATCGTGAACCTGGTGCCGCGGTTCTACGAGCCGCAGCGCGGCCGGATCACGGTCGACGGCGTCGACATCGCGACCGTGAAGCTGGGCGACCTGCGCAACGCGATCGCGATCGTCCCGCAGGAGACGCAACTCTTCAACGGCACGATCGCCGACAACATCCGTTACGGCCGCCTGACCGCGAGCGACGCCGAGATCGTCGCCGCGGCGCAAGAAGCGAACGCCGACGAGTTCGTGCGCCGCCTCTCCGACGGCTACGAGACGATCGTCGGCGAGCGCGGGATCCGCCTCTCCGGCGGCCAGCGCCAGCGCATCGCGATCGCGCGCGCGATCCTGCGCGACCCCCGCATCCTGATCCTCGACGAAGCGACGAGCGCCCTCGACTCACACAGCGAGGCCCTCATCGAAGACGCCCTGGACCGCCTCCTCCCCGGCCGCACGACGCTGATCATCGCGCACCGCCTCTCGACGATCCGCCGCGCGACGAAGATCCTCTACATCGAAGGCGGCCGCGTCCGCGAAACCGGCACGCACGAAGACCTCATCGCCGCCGGCGGCCCCTACGCGAATCTGCACGCCGCCCAATTCGCCCGCTAGTCGGACCTTTCGGCCAGTTTGCCTTGAGCGGCTTGAAGCGACCCAGTCACCCGGATACAATCGAGCCATCTTCCGTGTAGTCAGCGGAGAGCAGCCTCGGGCAAAAGCTCGGGGCTGTACCGTTTCGAGGGGTGCGCCTAAGGTCTGCTCGGCTGGTTGCCGATGGGGTTGGGGATGGGCGATATCTCGTTCGGCCAGACCGTCGGCATGCTCAAGAACGCCATGGACGGCGCCGGTTCAGCGCATGCCGTCATCGCGAACAACATCGCGAACGTCAACACGCCGAACTTCCACCGCTCGGACGTCTCCTTCAAAGACGCCCTGCGCGCGACCGAGGCCGCCCCGGCCGATCCCGACGATTTCGAGCTGACCACGAGCTCCGACCGCCACCTCGCCGCGGACGGCAGCGCGGCCGGTCCCGACGCGTTCTCGATCACCACGACGGTCGACAGCGGCACGCAGATGCGCGTCGACGGCTCGAACGTCGACGTCGACCAAGAGATGGCGAAGCTCTCGCTCAACTCCGCCTACGCACAGACGATGGGCCAGCTCTTGCAGAACCAGTACACCCGCATGCGCCAGGCTATCCAGGAGCGCTTCTAGTGGGCTTTTACACCTCGATCGAGGTCAGCGCGACCGGCCTCTCCGCCGAGCGCCTCGCGATGGACACCATCGCCAACAACATTGCGAACGTCAACACGACGCGCACCGCCGAAGGTGGCCCGTTCAAGCGCCAACTGGTCGTCTACGCTCAGAAGAACGAGCCGGCGCCCGATGCGGCGAGCGCGATCGACGACAGCGACCCCGCCCGCTCGCGCGCCGGCGTCGACGTCGTCGGCGTGGTGAACGACACCAGCCCCGACCGGCTCGTCTACGATCCGTCGCACCCGGACGCCGACGTGAACGGCTACGTCCACATGCCGAACGTCGACGTGGTGAAGGAGATGGTCGACATGATGGCCGCCTCGCGCGCGTACGAAGCGAACGTCACCGCGATCCAGGAAGCCCGCTCGATGGGCACCGCGACGCTCGGACTGCTGAAAGCCTGATGGATTACGGAAGCACGATCTCCAAGGTGCTGCCGGGGACGTTCGTCCCCGACATCGGCGCCGCGACCAAGCTCGACGAGACCCCGAACGTCGGCCCGATCCCCGGCGGCCCCGCCGCGGCCGGCGAGAGCGGCGGCACCTCGTTCAAGGACACCGTCAAGGCGATGCTCGACGGCGTCAACGACAAGGTCAACGCCTCGGACCAGGCGACGCGCGACCTCGCCGACGGCAAGACGAACGACCTCCAGAAGGTCGTCACCTCGGTCGAAGAGGCGAACCTCGCGCTGAACTTCACCATGGCGATGCGCTCCAAGCTCCTGGACGCGTACACCGAAATCTCCCGCATGCAGGTGTGAGGCGGCAAGGCTGACCCGCGTCGTACGCGGGTCATGCCGTGCGTTCGCAAGCGTTAGCGCCGCGAACGCGAATGCTCCGTTCGATGGGGACGGAGCAGCTGCTCGGCGGCCGGTACCGGCTCGACCACGTGGCCGGACACGGCGGGATGGCGACGGTGTTCTCGGCCTACGATACCGTGCTGGACCGGCGGGTCGCGATCAAGCTGCTGCAGCACCGCCGCGACCGCAGCGGGGTCGTGCAGCAGCGCTTCGAGCGCGAGGCGCGCGCCGAGGCGAAGATCGTCCACCCCAACGTGGTCTCGGTCCACGACATCGGCGAGAGCGAGGACGGGCGGCCGTTCATCGTCATGGACTACGTCGAGGGCCGTTCGCTGCAGGAGATCATCGCGCAGGACGGTCCGCTGACCTCGGAGCGCGTCGCCCTTCTCGGGCTGGGGATCGCGCGCGCCCTCGCGGCCGCGCACGCGCTCAACATCGTCCACCGTGACGTGAAGCCCGCGAACGTCATCGTCGACGCGCAGGGGCTTCCGCACCTCATGGACTTCGGGCTCGCGCGCGAGCTGGTCGACGACGATCCGGGGATCACCGCGCCCGGCGTCCTCGTCGGCACGCCGTTCTACGTGGCGCCCGAACAGGCACAGTTCGGCACCGCGAGCCCGGCCGCCGACCTCTACTCGCTCGGCGCGGTGCTGT
This sequence comes from Candidatus Elarobacter sp., assembly GCA_036264835.1. GTDB lineage: Bacteria > Vulcanimicrobiota > Vulcanimicrobiia > Vulcanimicrobiales > Vulcanimicrobiaceae > Vulcanimicrobium. The sequence continues at coordinate 38,423 of DATAQE010000083.1, read as the reverse complement.
ACCACGCGCTCACCGGCGAGCCGCCGTTCACCGGCGAGAACGCGTTCGACGTCGCACTGCGGCGCTTCCAGGAAGATCCCGCCGACCTGCGCGCGGTCGTCCCGGCCGCCGATCCCGATCTCGCCGCGCTGATCCACGCGCTGCTCGAGCGCGACCCCGTGAACCGGCCGTGGGACGCCGCGCACGTCGCCGAGCGTCTGGGCGACATCGGCGCGCGCCTGCGCACGACGCGCACCGCGGGCGAGACGCAAGCACCGCTGTAGCGCGGCGCGACTAAAGTCTCCCGGCGCAAGCGCCGAACAACCATGGGAGGCGGCCGGACAACCCTCGCACGGTTGAGGTCGCCGCGAGTCCCGATCGACTGACGGACTCGCATAAACCGCTCCGGATTACGGGGCGGGGTCCGTGCGGAGGGTCTTTTACTTTGGTCCGTGGGATGTACACGGCGGTCTCCGGAGCGCTGGTCGCGCAATCGGCGGTCGACACGATCGCGAACAACCTCGCGAACGTCAACACCGCCGGATTCAAGCGCCAAGTGCTGATCGCGCAAGCGCAGCCGCGCCGCGATATCTACCGCTTTCAGACCGACCCCTCCGCCAAGACCGGCGGCGTCCCCGCGCAGGCCGCTATCGGCGCGCTCGGAAGCGGCGCGCAGGTCTACGACACCCCGGCCGACTACGCGCAAGGGACGATCGCCTCGACCGGCAACGACCTCGACGTCGCGCTCTCCGGCCCCGGCTTCTTCGCCGTGCGCGGCGGGAACGGCGCGCTGCGCTACACCCGCGACGGTGCGTTCGTGCGCGACCAGAACGGCTATCTCACCGCGCAGAACGGCGATCGCGTCCTCGGCCAGAACGGCGCGCCGATCGTGCTGCCGGCGAGCGGGAAGGTCGGGATCGCCGCCGACGGGACGATCAGCGTCGACGGTCAGCGGTACGACAAGCTGAACGTCGTCGAGTTCGCCAACCTCGGCAACCTGCGCCCCGAAGGCGCGACCCGTTTCGCCGACGCCGGCGCCGGCGCGCGCCCCGCCGCGAACACCAGCACGCTGCAAGGCTCGCTCGAGAAGAGCAACGCCGACGTCGTCCGCTCGATGGTCGACCTGATCTCGATGCAGCGCTGGTTCGATGCGAACCAGAAATCGATCCAAACCCAAGACGACGCGGTCGCGCTGGCGGTGCAGACCGTCGGCCGCACCAACGCATAGGAGCGATCCTCGCCATGATGAGAGCACTGTACACCGCCGCGACCGGGATGATCGCTCAGCAGTACAACATCGACACGATCAGCAACAACCTCGCCAACGTCAACACGTCCGGCTTCCGGAAGAACGTCGCGCACTTCCAGGACCTGATCTATCAGAACTTGCGCGCGCCCGGCACGCCTGTCGGCCCCTCGGTGATCCCGACCGGTCAGGACGTCGGTCTCGGCGTCAAGGTCGGCTCGTCGGAGAAGACGTTCACCCAAGGCCTGCTGCAACAGACCAGCAACCCGCTCGACATGGCGATCCAAGGCGAAGGGTTCTTCCAGGTCACGATGCCGGACGGCAGCTCGGCGTACACGCGCGACGGCTCGTTCAAGCGCGACGCGAACGGCTCCATCGTCACCGCCGACGGCTACTTCCTGAGCCCGCAGATCACCGTCCCGCCGAACGCGACCGGCGTGCAGGTCGGCGCCGACGGCACCGTCACCGCGCTGATCCCCGGCCAGCAGCAGCCGCAGCAGCTCGGCCAGATCCAGCTCGTGCGCTTCACGAACCCCGCCGGCCTCGCGCCGAAGGGCGAGAACCTCTTCACGCAGACCGGCGCGTCCGGCGCGCCGACGCTCTCGCAGCCCGGCCTCAACGGGACCGGCACGCTGCAAGGCGGTTACCTCGAGGCCAGCAACGTCTCGGTCGTCGAGGAGATCGTCAACATGATCACCGCGCAGCGCGCGTACGAAGCGAACTCGAAGGCGATCACCACCGCCGACGAGATGCTGCAGACCGCGGTCCAGACGAAGCGCTGATGTTCGTCCGCCGCGCGCTCGCGCTCGCCGTCGCACTCCTGACCGGTTCGCTCTGCGGACCGCTCGGCGTTTGCGCGCGCGCGGACGCGTCGGCGGAGACTCAAGTCGTGCTGGGCAAGTCCATCGCCGCGGTCGCGGACCGCGTCGCGCACGAGCTGATCACCGGCCCTGATCGTTCGCTCGCCGCTGCGTATCAGGTCGCCGATCAGAGTCTGCCGGCGGGTGCGGTGCGGATCGCTCCGGCCGGCACGCCGTACGTCAGCCCGACGTACGTCGGCGTCCCGGTCGCGATCAGCATCGACGGCAGACTCGCACGCACGGTGATGGCGGGCTACCGCATCACGACGTACGTCCGCACCGCCGTCGCCGCGCACGACCTCGCGCCCGGCGCGGTGCTGAGCCCGGACGATCTCGTCCTCGCTCGCGTCGCCTCGAACGGCCGCCCCGTCGTCGGAATCGGCAGCCTCGTCGGCCGCAAGCTGAACAGCGCGACGCCGAAAGGCGCGCCGCTCTACGTCGAGCAGACCGTCCCCGACACCGTCGTCAAGGCGGGGCAGGCCGCCGTGCTCGTGATCCGCGACGGCAACGTCGCGCTCACCGCCGACGTGATCGCGCGGACCGGCGGCGCGATCGGCGACACCGTCACCGTCTTCAACCCGCAGACCCAGAAAGCGATCGCGGCGGTCGTCACCGGACCGAACCGCGTCGAGCTCGTCCTCCCCGGAGCATCACCGCAATGATCACCGCCCGCGCATCGCGCCGCGCGCTGCTCGTCCTCGGCATCGCGACCGCGCTCGCCGTGCCGGCCGCGTTCACCGCGCCGGCCGCCGCCGACTCGCTGTACCAAGCCGCGCCGCCGCCGGCCGCGCCGGGGCATCCGCTGCGGCTCGGCGCCGACCACAAGGCGCAGCAGGTCGGCGACCTCGTGCAAGTGATCTTCAACTTCGCCGTCAACAGCACGAGCTCGGACGTCACCAGCGTCAACAACAGCTACAACCTCGGCGTGAACCCCGGGAGCGGGCTCGCGAACGTCTCGCTGCTGCGCCTTGGGCTCGGCATGAACGGCGGGCGCCAGACGCAGTCGGCGAAGACGCAGACCGGGCAGAACACCTTCGTCAGCACGATGGAGGCGCAGGTCGTCGACGTGCTGCCGTCCGGCGCGCTGCGCATCGCCGGCGATCAAGCGCTGATCGTCAACGGCGAGAAGCAGACGCTCCACATCACCGGGATCGTGCGCCCCGAGGACATCGACAACACTGACGCGGTCGTCTCGACCCGGGTCGCCGGTGTCACCGCCAAGTTCGACGGCAACTTCCAAGAGAAGCACAAAGGCCTCATCCAAAAGATCCTGGACTTCCTGTTCTGAGATGCGTATGCTGCTGAAGAAGACGGTCTCCGCCCTCACGCTCGGCGCGCTGCTCGCGAACGGCCTCGCCTTCGCGCCCGCGCGCGTCTCCGCGCAGCCGGTCCGGCTGAAGGACGTCGCGCGCGTGCAGGGCGTGACCGCGAACCAGCTCGTCGGCTACGGGATCGTCACCGGTCTCGCGCAGACCGGCGACTCGACCTCGGTGCTGTTCACCTCGAAGACGATCCAGAACGTCCTCCAGTCGTTCGGGCTCTCGACGACCTCGCAGGACGTGCGCACGCGCAACGTCGCGGCGGTCGTCATCACGGCCTCGCTCCCCGCGTTCGCACACTCGGGCGACACGGTCGACGTGACCGTCTCGTCGATGGGCGACGCGACGAGCCTGCAAGGCGGGACGCTGATCCTCACCGAGCTGCGCGCGGCGAACAACCTCGTCTACGCGACGGCGCAAGGCCCGGTCTCGGTCGGCGGTTTCTACGCGGTCGACCAGAGCGGCGGCAACTCGGTGCAGAAGAACCACGTCACCGCCGGCCGCATCCCGCAGGGCGCCGTCCTCGCGCGCGACATGATCACGAACATCCAGCAGGACCAGGCCGGGTTCTCGTACGTGCTGACCGCGCCCGACTTCAAGACGGCCGCGCGCGTCGCGCAGAGCCTCAACGCCCGCTTCGGCGGCGGCACGGCCCGCGCGAACGATGCCGAGACGATCCGCGTGAACCTGCCGGCGCGCTACGCCGGCGATCCGGTGGACTTCCTCGCCGACGCCGGCGACATCAGCGTCAACGCCGACGCGCTCGCGAAGGTCGTCGTCAACGAGCGCACCGGGACGGTCGTCATGGGCGGCGACATCACGCTGGCGCCCTGCGCGATCGCGCACGGCAACCTCTCGATCACGATCGCGACGCAGAACACCGTCGTCCCGCCGGGCCCGTTCACCAACGCGCCGGCGCAGACGCAGACGAACACGCGGATCACGACCGCCGAGTCCGGCCGCCGGCTGGTCTACATCTCGGGCGCCGCGACGCTGGCGCAGGTCGTCCGCGCGCTCAACACGATCGGCGTCTCGCCGCGCGACCTCATCGCGATCATCCAGGCCCTGCGCGAGTCCGGCTCGCTCCAGGCCGACGTCGAGATCATTTAGATGTCGCTCGACAAGATCGGCGGTTCCCAGCCCGCGCAGCCGCTCACTGCGGAGCAGCAGGCGCAGCTCCAGAAGCTGCACCAGGCCGCGCAGCAGATGGAGTCGCTCTTCGTCGACATGCTCTTCAAGGAGATGCGCAAGAGCTCGCCCTCGACGACGCTCACCGGGAAGGTCTCGAACGCCGAGCAGACCTTCGGCGAGATGCTGGACACCAAGCGCGCCGAGGAGCTCTCCAAGTCGGGCTCGCTCGGGATCGGCAAGATCCTCGAGGACCAGCTGCGCGCCGCCGTGCTCGGCGATCCGGGCGCGCCGCGGCGCACCTCCGGGGAGTCCGAACAGTGATCCCCGCCCCTGTCCTCGCGTTGGGCCTAAAGTCCCAATGCCGCCCCGACGATACGCCTTCTAGCAAGGAAGCGTGCGAAAGAGGCGTTACCCATAATGATGATCTCCCGGGCCGAGATCGCGTCCGCGGTCTCCGCCTACAAGACGGTGAAACGGAAGTCGGCCGTCGTGTCGTCCCTCTCGTTCGACGCGCTCGACTCGTTCGAGCGCTCGGAGGCGGCCGCGGCGCTGGGCGAGCTGTTCCACTCGACCACGGAGACGTTCTACCGGAACGACTTGGTGGAGCACCTGCGCCGTCAGATCGCGGAGGGGCGCTACTTCGTCCCCTCCGACGCGATCGTCGAGAAGCTGCTGGGACGCCTGATCGTCGAGGCCGCCGTAGCGGCCTGATCCCGCGCGCCGGCGCGAGGGTGCGCCCATGAGCGAGTGGCAGCGGTTCGCGGAGCTCCTCGTCGAGGAGAACCGGATGCTGGGCGCGCTCGGCGAGGCCGCGCTGCGGCTCACCGACGCGCTCGTCGCGAACGACCCCGACGCAATCGAGGCGGCGGAGCGGCGCGTCGAGGCGCAGCGCGTCCTGCACGGGACCGCCTACGCGCAGCGCATCGCGATGCAGCGGCGCGGCTTCGGCACGCTCACGCTCGCACAGGTATGCGCGTATGCGCCGCCCGCGCTGCGCCGCACGATGTACGGCTGCGTGCACGAGCTCGGGACGCGCGGGATCGCGCTCAAGCTGACCGTCGCGAACAACAAGTCACTGATCCTCGCCGGGATGGAGCGCCTCGCGCGCACCGTCGCGGTCCTCCAGCGCGCCGGCACCGAGCAGACCGGAACCTACCGGCGCCGGGGCGTCGTCCCTCCTCCCGACGGGAGCGTCATCGTGAGCCGCCGAGCATGAGCTTCTTCGGCCTGAACTTGATCGGGAGCGCGGTCGACGCGTTCCAGCAAGCCGCCAACACGACGTCCGACAACATCGCGAACGTCAACACGCCCGGCGCCTCGCGCCAAGTCGCGAACCTGAGCGAAGCGCCGCCCGTCGCGGGCTCGGCGGGGTACGCAGCGTGGCAGGGGCCGGGCACGAAAGGCGACGGCGTCCTGGTGCAGTCGATCACGCGCATCCACCAGGACTCGTACGACGGGCTCTTCCGCGGCGCGTCCTCGGCGCAGAGCTACTTCGACGTGCAGCAGCAGCAGCTCTCGGCGATCCAGTCCTCGTTCGCCGAGCCGTCGAACGGGATCAACACCGCCTTCACCAACCTGCAGACCGCGATCTCGCAGCTCGCCTCGAACCCGACCGGGACCTCCGAGCGGCAGTCGGTGATCAGCTCGGCACAGGCATTGGTCACCACGCTCAACCGCGTCGGGACCGCCGTGCAGACGCAGCAGGCGACGGTGATCCAGCAGGCCTCGACGGTCGTCGCGCAGGCGAACGCGCTGATCGACAAGATCGCCGCGCTCAACGGCCAGATCCGCGCCTCGCGCGCCGTCGGCGACAACCCGAACACGTATCTCGACCAGCGCGACCAGGACGTCGACGCGCTCTCGAAGCTGCTCTCGACGCAGACCTCGGTGCAGTCGAACGGCTCGGCGCTGGTCACCGTCGGCGGCCGCGCGCTCGTGAACGACACGCAGGCGTACCACCTCGCGAACCCGGTCGTCGGGACCGACGCGTCCGGGAACGCGACGCTGGTGATCGGGATGCAGGGCGATCCGAACCCCTCGAACCCGGCGCCCGTCGTGCTCGGGAGCGGCGAGCTCGCCGGCTACGCCGACGTCTACAACAAGAACCTCACCCCGTACGGGCGCAAGCTCGACGCGTTCGCGAACGCCGCCGCGACCGAGATCGACCGCATCACGACCGCGAGCTACGACGCCTCCGGAAACCCGGGGATCGCGCTGCTCCAGCCGAGCGCGGCCACGCAGCCGATCTCCGCGACGAACATCACGGTCGGGATGACCGATCCCTCGCAGGTCCCCGCCACGCTCGCCTCGACCGCGGCCGGCTCGCTCACGACCGGGATGAACTCCGCGAACAACGTCGTCAACACGGCGACCTCGGTGCAGAACAACGCGACCTTCGCGCACCCCGGCGCCGTCGGCCCGACGACCGGGACGCTCACGGTCACCGTTGACGGCGTCGCGCAGAGCTTCGCCTACGACTTCAGCGGCGCCGGCAACGCCTCGACGGTCGACGCGTTCGTCAGCAGCTTCAACAACGCGCAGCTCGGCGTGACGGCGAGCTTCGACGGCGTCGCGCAGAAGATCGTCTTCACCCGCGACCCGAACAACACCGGGCCGGCGCACCGCGCGGCGCAAGGCGCGAACCCGACGACGCCGGCGTTCACCATCACCGACTCGAACGCGCCGGCGGGCGGCTCGCAGGGGACGCCGAGCAGCTCGCTGCTCGAGATCCTCGGCGCGAGCGCGCTCTCCGGCGTGCAGCAGGACGGGACGAACGCGTTCGGCGCGAGCGACAACGGCGGCGCCAACGCGCTGCTCAAGCTGTTCTCGAAGAACGTCGGCGCGCCGGCGCTGCAGACGACCTCGCCGACCGCGATCGCGGGCGCCGGCTCGGTCACCGTCGCGCCGCCGGCCGGGAACCCGGCGGCGTTCGCGCAGCTCGACGCCGGCGCGCAGCTCACGATCGGCGCGGGGACGCCGGCGCAGGAGAACGTCGTCGTCACCGCCGTGAACCGCACCACCGGAACGATCACCTTCACCGCGGCGAACGCGCATGCGGCGAACTTCGCGATCGCGACGACCGCGACGACGACGCTCGGCGCGTACTACGGCGGGCTGGTCGGCCAGCTCGGGCTCGACGTGCAGACGGCGACGACCGGGAACACCGCGCAGACGACGCTCGCGGCGAACATCGACCAGGTGCGCCAGGGGATCGACGGGATCAACCTGGACGAAGAGACGCAGAACCTCGTGAAATACCAGAACTCCTACCAGGCGGCGGCGCGGACGATGAACGTGCTCGAAACCTTGCTCACGACCGCGATCGGTCTGATCCCCGGAGGCTAACGGATGCGCATCGCGACCTCGACGCTCTACTCCCAGCAGACGCAGGCGATCGACGATCAGACCGCGCTGTACGCGCAGCTCGGCCAGCAGCTCTCGAGCGGGAAGAAGCTCACCCAGCCGAGCGACGATCCGGCCCAGATCGCGCAAGACCTCATCCTGCACACGACGATCGACGCGACGACGCAGCAGTCGACGAACGTGCAGAACGCGGTCTCCGAGCTGACCACGACGGACGGCGCGCTGAGCAGCCTGACCTCGGTGATCCAAAGCGCGCGCCAGCTCGCGATCCAGGGCTCGTCCGACACGCTGACCCAGCAGCAGCGCGGCGCGCTGGCGAGCCAGATCGATCAGCTCCTGCAGCAGGCGATCACGATCGGCAACACCTCGTACGGCGGCCGCTACGTCTTCGCCGGGAGCGCGAAGACCGTGAATGCGCCGGTGCAGCAGCAAGGGAACCCGATCTCCGCGGTCCAGTTCCTCGGCAACGAGCAGACGCAGGGGCAGCTGGTGTACAACGGCCAGCAGTTCGCGCTCTCGACGACGTTCCAGGCCGCGTTCAACTACCAGTCGCCGGACGGCTCGCCCGACGTGTTCCAGATGCTGATCAATCTCCGCGACACGCTGAGCAACGGGACGGCGGCCGACACGAGCGCCGCGGCGATCAACCACGCCGGCGCGGTCGTCTACGGGCCGCAAGGCGCGCCCAGCTCGCCGGCGCCGACGACGCTCGCGACGCCGAACGCGTTCGCCGTCACGCCGGTCGCCGACAGCACCGGGAACTACTCGATCACGATCGACGGCAGCGTGAACGGCGTCCCGGGCACCTCGACGATCACGGTGCCGGCGGCGACGGCGATCGACGACGGGACGGCGACGAGCCTCGTCGGCCGCATCAACGCGGTCAGCGCGACGACCGGCGTCACCGCCGCGTTCAACGCCAAGACGCAGAAGGTCGTGCTCACCGGGCAGGGCTCGTTCTCCGTCGCGGACGCGTCCTCGCCGGGCGCGACGAACACCGGCAACCTGACCAAAGTGCTGAACCTCGCGCCGCAAGCCGACTTCGTGCAGAACCTCTCGACCCAGCTGGGCGACATCGACAACGTGCTGAACGGTGTGCTGAACGCTCGCTCGGTCGTCGGCGCGCGCATCCAGGCGCTCGGCGCGATCCAAAGTCAACTCCAGACCGACCTGACCGATAACAAGAACAGCGAGTCCGGGATCGAGGACGTCGACGTCGCCTCCGCGGTCACGCAGCTCTCGCAGACCCAGACCGCCCTTCAGGCCGCCTACTCGACGACGAACAAGCTCGAGTCCAAGACCCTCTTCGACTATCTCACCTGAGGCCGAATTTTGAGCGTGATGACCGAAACCACCGTGGAAGCCGCCGACCGCGAGATCACCGTCGAGTTGCCGCGGTTCGGGACGTGCACCTACCGCGAGTCCGAGGTGCTGACGTTCCCCTGGGGGCTCCCGGGGTTCGGCACCCTCCGGCGCTTCATCGCGCTGAACCTCGGCGGCCAGGAGAAGTTCATCTGGCTCCAGAGCCTGGACGACCTCGCGGTCGCGCTGCCGACCGGCGACCCGTGGCAGATCTTCGCCGACTACGCCCCCCAACTGCCGCCCTACGCGACCAGCTCGCTCGAGCTGCGGAACCCCGAGGACTTCGCGACGCTGTGTGTCGTCGTGGTGACGCCGGGCGCGGCGGAGATGACGATGAACCTGCTGGCGCCGATCGTGATCAACCTGCGCACGAAGACGGGCCGCCAGATCACGCTCGAGACGGGCGGGTACTCGGTCCGAACGCCGATCCCCAGGAAAGCCCCGGCCCCCGCGGCGGGAGCGTAGAACAGCAAACGGGAAAAGCGCCCTCCGTCACAGCCACGGAGGGCGTCTTCTGTTAGTCCTCAGCCGCAAGCTCAACCAAGCGATCATGATCGGTGACGACGTCCGCATCGTCGTCGTCGCGGTCGATCGCGACACCGTGAAGCTCGGCATCGAGGCGCCGCGGACGATCCCCGTCCACCGCTCCGAGGTCTACGACGAGATCCAGCGGACGAACCGCGCCGCCGCCGGCGAGCCGGCGCAGCCGAGCGCCGAAGCGCCGAAGGTCGCCGATTTGGGCGGAAAAGGGCGCCGACCGCCGCAAAAAACCTAAAGTCGCATCTCCGTTGCGCCGAATCTTGATCTAGGACGGGTCAGGAAGCACCCGCCTCTCACCACACGTGTGATCATGGAGGAAACACATGCCGGGCATTGGTGGGCTTTCGATCGCCAACAACCTGTTGGCGAATAGCGCGAGCCTCAATCTCAATCGGAACCAAGCGGCGCTGAGCACGGCCGTCACGCGGCTGTCCAGCGGTCTGCGCATCAACACGGCGGCGGACGACCCGTCCGGTCTCGCGATCGCCGAATCGCTCCAGGCCCAGGTCAATGGCTTCGACCAGGGCGCGCGGAACGTTCAGGACGCGACCAACGCGGCGCAAGTCGCCGAAGGTGCGCTCCAGACGACGACCGACATCCTGCAGCGCGTCCGCACGCTCGCCGTCGAAGGCGCGTCGGACATCACCTCGACCGACGACCGCAAGAACCTGCAGTCGGAAGTGCAGCAGTTGCTGCTCGAGGTCAACCGCATCTCGCAGAACACGAACTTCAACGGCCAGAACCTGCTCGACGGCTCGCACGCGGGCTTCCAGCAGCAGCAGGACGTCAACGCGATCATCACGTCGAACTCCGACCTCGCGGCCGGCGGCACGCTGGTCGACGCGACGCAGGTCTCGTTCGTCGCGAACAGCGCGACGGTCGTCGACGGCACGATCGAAGTCCAGGTGGCGCAGCTCACCTCGACGACGCAAGGCCTCAACGTCTCGTTCTACAACAGCAAGGCCAACACGGTCACGACGACCGTCCTGAACGTCAGCAACACGGGCTACGCGGCCGCGATCTCGATCGACAACGTGACGATCGGCTTCGGCACGGTCGGCACGCTGGACGTCGGCACGACCTCGTTCGTGAAGATCAGCCAGTACGTCGCGGCGGCCTCGAACCCGAGTGCGCCCGCGTTCAACTTCCAGTCGGGCGCGCAGGAAGGCGCGACGATCCAGGTCGGGTTCATCAACACCTCGACGAACTCGCTCCGGATCGCGAACGTCAACCTGATCGGGCCCGCCGGCAACGCCGGGACGTTCCCGAACGGCTCGCTCGCCTCGGAAGACGCGATCGGCCAGATCGACAACGCGCTCCAGTCGGTCCTCGCGCAGCGCTCGCAGCTCGGCGCGACGATCGTCCGGCTCCAGGAAGACCTGAACAACGACAACGTCGCCTCGGTCAACCTGACCGCCTCGGAGTCCACCATCCGCGATCTGAACGTCGGCTCGGAGACCACCGAGTACACGAAGCTCCAGATCCTGGTTCAGGTCGGTACCTCGGTGCTGGCGCAGGCGAACCAGAACGCGCAGTCCGTCGTCAGCCTCTTCCGCTAAGACGGCTCGTAAGCCAAGGACGAGAGGACCCGCTCCGGCGGGTCCTTTCTCTTTTTTCCGGGCTGCTCTACCGATACCATCAGTGTGCCGTTAGAGATCGTCGACGAGTTCAGCGAGAGCGAGTTCGCGCGCGCGCAGACGGGGCTGCTCTTCAACTTGCCCGTCCCTCCGGGCGAGCGCGAACAGCTCCCCGCCGGGTTGAGCCTGTGCATGATCGTCAAGAACGAGGAGCGCTTCCTCGCGGAGTGCCTGGCGAGCGTGAAGGACGTCGTCGACGAGATCAACGTCGTCGACACCGGGTCGACCGATCGTACCGTCGAGATCGCGCGCTCGTTCGGCGCCAACGTGATCTTCCGCGAGTGGCGCGACGACTTCGGCTGGGCGCGCAACGAGTCGCTGGCGATGGCGACGAAGCGCTGGACGCTCGTCCTCGACGCGGACGAAGAGATCACGGCGGAGTCGCTGCCGCTGCTGCGCGCGCTGCGCGAGACGCCGGCCGATCTGACCGGCGTCTACGTGCAGATCCAGAACCTGGTCGACGACCTCTCGGGCGGCGCGTCGACGATGACGCACATGCTGCCGCGCATCTTCCCGACGACGCCGCGGATCCGGTACCGCAACGTGATCCACGAGAACGTGATGGTCGACGACGAGCGGCACCTGCTCTCGGTGATGTCGCCGGTCCTCGTGCGGCACAAGGGCTACACCAGCGAGATCATGGACGCGCGCGGCAAGTACGAGCGCAACCAGCCGCTGCTCGAGCGGGCGCTGCGCGAGGCGGCCGACGACGCGTTCTCCTGGTTCAACTTCGGGACCGCGGCGATCGCGGCCGGCGACTACGCGACCGGGATCGACGTGCTGGAGAAGATGTTCGCGATGCCGGGACCCGCGCGCGCGTTCTTCCCGATCGCGAAGACGATGCTCGCGTACGCGTACGCCGACGGGCGCGGCGATCTCGACCGTGCGATGGAGGTGATCGACGACGCGCTCCGCGACACGCCGGAGCACGCGAACGTCGTCTTCACCCGCGCGCACCTGCTCTCGCGGATGCGGCGCTTCGACGAGGCGCGGGCCGAGTACGAGCGCGCGATCGGATGCCGTGCGCAGGCGCTGCACCACGCGATGGTCGACGACGAGATCTTCACGTGGAAGTCCCCGCTGAACATCGCCTCGACGTACGTCAAGGAAGAGCGCATCGAGGACGCGGTGCCGTGGTTCGAGCGCGCGCTGACGAACAAGCCGGACTCGTCGATGCTGCGCACGCTGCTGGCGAACGCGTACGAGCGCTCGGGCCGTTTCTACGATGCGGAGCGGATGTTCCGCGAGGCCGCCGACCGCGCCGGCGAGGCGGGGATCGTCGAGTACGTCAACTATCTGATGCGCCGGCGGCGGTTCGCGGAGGCGTTCGAGCGGCTGGAGCAGCGCCGTGAAGGGATCGGCGACGCGGCGTACGTCACGCTGCTGCTCTCCGCCGCGACGGTGACGCAGCGCGAGAACCTCGGCGATCCCGAGCCGTTCGCACTGCGCGCGCTCGAGCTCGAGCCGGGGAACGGCGTCGCGCTGCGGCTGCTGCAGGAGCTCTACGAAGCGCGCGGCGAGACGGAGAAGGCGGCGCGGTTGCGCGCGGCCGAGCTCGACGCGCCGCTCGCGACCGCGGCCGACTACGGTCGCCGCTCGCACCGGCTGCTCGAAGAGGGCCGGCTCGACGACGCGCTCGCCGCGGCGCGCGCGGGGCTCGAGGTCGCGCCGGGCGACGCGGTCCTTTCGTACAACGCGGGGCTCGCGGCGGCGCGGCTGCGCCGTGACGCGGAGGCGTTCGCGCACCTCGGCGACGTCGCGCCGGGCGACGTGCACGCGACGGCGGCGCTCGCGCTGCGCGCGGAGATCGAGCGGCGTTCCGGCGACCTCGACGCCGCGCTCGCGACGCTTCAGCGCGTGCGAACGCTCCCCGCGCCCGACGAGGCGATGCTGCAGCACGCGACGCTCGGGCTCGCGACGGCGCTGCTCGAAGCGGGCCGCATCGCCGACGCCGGAAAGCTGGCCGCGCTCGCGCTCGGCTGACCGGCAGGTGCGGTTCACGATCCTCGCGCGTCCGGGCAGCGATCCGGGCGAGCTGCGCGCGGCCGCCTCGGCCGTGGTCATCGTCGACAGCGCCGAATCCGTCGCGGCCGCGGCGCGCGCGAGCGAGGATGCGTGTGTGGTATTGCTGGGGCGCGGCGTTCGCGTGCGCGCCGGTGCGCTGCGCGCGGTCCGCAACGCGGCGTCAAACGCGGTGAGCGCCGGTGCTTCGCAGGTCGTCGTGAACGACGGCCGAGACGAAGCGTTCGGGGTGCTCGGAGGGGTCGAGCACGACGTGCGAATGCGCCGCTTCGGCTGGATGCTGGCGCCGGTGGTTGCGGGGCCGTTGCCGTTCGAGCTGGCGTCCGTCGCCGTCGCGGTCGGTGACACTAGCGCGGACGCGGCGCTACGCGGCGCGATCGACGTTGTCGCGCCCGGCATGGTCGTTTGTGCGCGCGAGCTGCTGATCGACTCGCTGCCGGACGACGACGTGGCGGCCGCGGTGGAGCTGTGTGCGCGCGCGCGTGCGGCGGGACGCACGGTGCGTTGCGATCCGGCGTTCGCATGCGACGCGCCGGTGCCGGACGCCGACGATCGCGGTCGTATCGCGGCGCTGCGCGCGCTCGCCGAGCGACGGCCGGAACTCGTAGGCGCGCACCGGCTGCCGCTCGGCCTTCGCCGTGCGACTGTCGACCGCGAGATCCGTTTGCCGGGCGGCCGTCGCGAACGGATGCGTACGCCGTTGCCGCGGCTCACGGTTCTCGTTCACGGAGCCGGTGCGGAATTGGCCGTACGGCGTGCACGCGATCTTGCGCCGGGTGTCACCGTGCGCGCCGTCGGTAACGCGGCTGAGGCGCTGCGTGCAGAGATGCGCGTGCGCGGCGACCGGTATGTTCTGGTCGCCGATGCGGCGTCCGTGCCGGATGCCGCGGGGCTCTCGTCGCTGATCGAGCGGATCGAGTCGGCGCCGTTCGTCGCGATCGCCGCGCCGGATGCCGAATCGCTGGACGGCCGCTGCGTGCTGCTCGCGCTCGCGCGCTTCCCGCAGCACGTCGAAGCGACCGGAGCGACGATCGCCGAGGCGATGGCGAGCCTGGTCGCATCCGCATGCGCGATGCGGCGCGCCGTCCGTGCACCCGGCTTCGTCTTGGCGCCGGTGTCTCAGGCGCCGCGCGACGCTGCACCGGGTAGCGCGACGATCGTGTTCGCCGCGTCGTCGTCGCCGGAGATCATGCGGCTGACGCTCACGGCGGTCGTCGAGTCGACGCGCGCCGGCGACGAGCTGGTGGCGGTCTGCGCGGCGAGCGCGGAGACGGCGCGCCGGATCGTCGCCTCGTTCCCGCAGATCCGGCTCGAGACCGACGCCGTCGATCCGCTCCTCGCCGACGCGCTGAACCGCGCGGCCGGCGCGGCCGGCAGCGAGCTCGTCGTGCTGATCGCGGATGACGTACTGTTGCCGGGTGGCGCGCTCGACCGCGTGCGCGCGGCGTTTACGCGCATCCCGGCGCTCGGCGCCGCGTTCGCCGCGGTCCCCGGCGCGCCGGGCGGCGAGGGTGTGCGCGACGTGAACTACTCCGACATCGCGCAGCTGCGAACGCTCGCGCAGCAGCGCATGCACGAGCGCGCGCGAGAGACCGAGCCGCTCGATGTGGCGGTGACCCCCGTCCTCGCGGTGACGCGCGAAGCGCTTCACGCGGTCGGCGGGATCGATCCGGCGTTCGGCCCGACGCGGCGCGGCATCGCCGATCTGGTGCAGCGCCTGCGCGCCGCCGGCTACACCGTCGTGCGCTGCGACGACGCCCTGGTGCACCGCTTCGATCCCGCCGTCTCGCGGAATCCCGCCGCCGCCGCGGACGCGCACCAGCCGGTCCCCGCCGCGGATCAAGCCGCGATCGCCCGCGGATTCGATCCGGCCCGCCGCGTGCCGTTCGTGCGCGCACCAGGCGCCTCGGATTCCGCCACGCGATCGGGCGACGCGCAAGCGACCGGTGTTCGAGTCGACGGTGCCGCTCATCGTGCGGCGGAAATGCAGGTCGCGATCGCGGTTCCCGTCGCAACCAGCGTGGAGCTGGAGCGCGCGGTGCGTTTCCTCGGTGCGGCCGCGCGCGCGTTCGATGCGAGCACTCCGGTGCGCGTGCATCTGCTCCTCGACGGCGACATCGCACCTCCGGAGGTCGCGGCGCGCGTTCGCCCGGTGCTCGCGACCAGCGGCCGGTCGATGGACGAGACGGTCGCGGTGCGCATCGAGCGCGTCCGCAATCTCGCCGCTTGGCGCGCGAACGCCGAATCGCACGACCGGGTCGTCGTCGCCGCCGGACACGAACGCGACGCTTTCGCGGGCGCGCGCGTCGTGGACGCGAACGGGCTGCGCGATCTGCTCGTCCCGGTGGCGCGATGAGAATTCACCGCACGCACACGATCCTCGCGCCGTGGAGCACCGGTCGAGCGCCGGTTCTCGACGCCGCGCGGCTCGTGGCCGTTCGCATCGAACCGGTGCTGCGCCAGCGCCGTCCGGCGCTCGCGCTCGATCTCCATCTCGCGGACGACGACGGCATTACGGCGATCCCGGTCGTCCTCGCCGACCCGTCGACGATCGTCGACCGCGACCGCGATCCGCTGATCTTCCCCGCCGGCACCCCCGGCGACGACGCGTTCGCCGCCGCGCTCGCCGAACGCATTCTGCCGTATCTCGAACGGCTCGTGCTCTCCGGCGAGCGAATCGCCGAGCACGTCCTGACCTTCACGCCGTCGCCCGCGTTCGACGCCGCGCGAGCGGCCGGGTGCTTCGGCGCGGCGCCGCTGCGCGAGTCGCTCGCACGTCTGGCGCCGTATCGCTACGCGCGTCGTTTTGCGCGCGGCCGCACCGTGCGCATCGACGCGCCCGATGCGATCGGCGGCTGGGCGATGCTGCGCGATCTCGGCCCCGTCGCCGTCGCATCCGCACGCCGCGATCCGGCCGAACTGCGGTGGTACGGCGAAGCGCCGGTTGCGGCCGAGCGCGCCGACGTCGCGATCGTCGCGGCCGATGCCGATCCGGGCGACGCCGCATGCGTCGTTCGCCTCGACGCGGGCGATGCGGTCGAAGTCGTCGATCCGCTTGCGCTCGACGTTGCGATCAGCTTCGATCCCGCCGAAGGGCCGGCGCGGCGGTGGTTCACGGTCGAGCGCGCGGTCGAGCCCGTGCAGCGCACGCTTCCCGCGCTCTCGTTCGCGCCGGCAGGCGGTTCGGCGGGCCGCATCGCGGTCGTGCTCGGTCGTGCCGACGGCGTTTCGCGTCCGTCGGCGGACACCGACGAAGCGCGCGCGCTCGTCGCGGCGCTCGCCGCAGAAGGCTTCGACGCGTTCCTCTGCGCGGACGCCGACGAGCTCGACGGCGCCGCGCTGGTCCATCTCTTCGGCACGCGCGACGGCCGCCGCGCGCGCGAAATCGCAGCAGCCGCGCGCCGCGCGGGAGCGCCGCTCGCGGTGCACGCGCACGACGACGACGCGGCCGGCGGGGGCTGGTGGGGCGGCGAGGTCGCGCGCTACTGCTTCGAGTACGGCGACGACGAGCGCGACGTGGAGACCTATCTCGCGATGCTCGCGCGGCGCGCCGTCGCGGTCGGCGCCGCCTCCGCGGACGCGCGCTACGCGCCGCCGGAAGCCGCCGCCGCGGACGCCGACGCCGTCCTGCGCGACGCCGCCGTCGTCTTCGCCGCGACCGCGGAAGAAGCGGACGCGCTTCGCGCGCGCACCGGCCGCCGCGGCGCGATCGTGCTGGTCCAGCCGCTCGTCGCCGCAGCTGCGCCGAACCCACACGTCTCGGTAGCTGCATCGAACGCGCACGCCTACGCGCCGATCGGCGCCCTGGTCGGCCCCGAGCCGTACGCGCTCGTCCACGCGCCGATCGAGCCGCTCGCGAACCAGCTCCTCGTCGCGCGCTGCGCGGCCGACGCGGCGATCCCGCTGGTCGTCACCGGGCCCGTCGCCGACGCGTCGTATCTCGAGCGCGTCCGCGAGTTCGGCGGCCGGAACCTGATCCTGCTTCCCGGTGAGCCGTCCGGCGAGCTCGCCGTGGCGCTGCGCGCGGCGGCCGCCGTCGTGGTCGACGCCGGATGGGCGGGCGAGGGCGGTTCGCGTCTCGCGGCGGCCGCGCTCGCCGGCGCACGGCTCGCGATCTCCGAGCGCCGCCGCTTCGCCGTCCCCGGGATCGGCGCGCGGCGCTTCGATCCGGCCGATGTGGTCGCGCTCACGCGCGCGCTGGGCGAGGCGTGGGACGAGGCTCTGCGGAGCCCGGCCCGGCCGAACGCCGAGACCCTCGCGGCGCTCGCGCCCGCGGCCATCGTGCGCGCGATCGTTCGCGGCTATGCGGCGATCGAGAGCCCGGTCGCCTAAACCGCGATTCGCGGGCGTCCGATACCACTACGAGGAGGATGCCGACGAACATGGACGTTCAAGCGATCGACAAAACCGCGCCCGCCGTAGTGGCGGCCACCGCACCACAGCCCTCGGCGCAAGCGCCGGGGCTTCAGGCGTTTCCCGCGCAGTCCGAGGCGAACCACGCGCCCCCCGAGCACGGCCCCGACGCGACGCTGCACGCCGCGCTCTCGAGCCTCGTCGGCGGCGGCTCGCAGGTCTCGGTGCAGTTCAAGGTCGTCGGCCAGAACGAGATCGTGACGGTGTTCAAGAACGCCGAGACCGGCCAGGAGATCACCCAGTTCCCGGCCGAGGCGATGGTGCTCATCGCGCAGTTCTTCAACAAGCTCGCCGGCGCCGTCGTGGACAGGACCGCCTGACGTGAGCGGATTGAGCTCGACCTCGAACACGACCGCGGGTTCGAGCGCGTACGGCACGAACGTCCCGCCGGTTTCGTTCCCCGGGATCGCTTCCGGGATCGACTACAACTCGATCATCCAGAAGTACACCGATCTCACGCTGCAGCAAGAGACGCCGCTCAAGAACAAGGTGACGGCGCTCAACAACCAGCAGGCCGAGCTCCTCAAGATCCAGGACCTGGTCTCGAAGTTCCAGGACACGTTCCAGGCGGTGAGCGACCCCGCCGCGTTCACCGCGACCGCGCCGACCTCGTCGAACTCCTCGGCGATCGCCGCGTCCACGGTCGCGAACGCCGTAGCGACGCCCGGCACGTACGTCGTGACCAAGGCGACGCTGGCGACCGCGACGCAGCTCACCAACGATGCGGCCGCGAACGGCACGTTCGACCCGACGCAGCCGCTCGCGAACGCGGGCGCCTCGATCACGCCGAGCAACGGCCCCTCCGCGACGCACGGCACGGTGACGATCGACGGCGTCGCGATCCAGTACGACGTCAACACGAACGATCTGCAGAGCTGGATCACGAACGTCGCGAACCCCGCGCTCGCCGCGGCCGGCGTCGGCGCCTCGCTCTCGTACAGCAACGGAAAGGTGACCGTCACCTCGTCGCAGCCGCTCACCCTCGGCAGCGCGGCCGACAGCGGGAACCTGCTGCAAGTCCTCAAGCTCGACACCGCGCAGATCAGCTACAGCGGCGGCGTCTACACGGCGACCAGCACGACGAACATCGGCGGGATCAACCTCGGCGCGACGCTGAACACCGCCGGCAACGCCGGCTTTGCGACTGCCGTGACGGCCGGCAACTTCACGATCAACGGCGTCGTCTTCAGCGTCGATCCGACCGTGAACAACCTCAACGACGTGATCCAGCAGATCAACACGTCGTCGGCGGGCGTGATCGCGTCGTACGATCAGGCGAACGACCGCATCATCCTCACCTCGAAGACGAGCGGCCCGCAGGGGATCAGCCTCGGCCAGTCCGGCGACACCTCGAACTTCTTGCAGGCCGCCGGCTTCCTGACGAACTACGCGCAGCCGAACCAGATCAGCGCGGGCGCGCAGCTGCAGGTCGGCCAGTCGGCGCACGTGCAATACACGGACAACGGCGGCGCCGTGCACGACGTCTACAGCAACTCGAACGACGTCACCGGCGCGATCCCCGGCGTCGACCTGAAGCTCCAGCAGGCCGTCGACGGCGTCGTCGTCCCGCCGGTGACGATCTCGGTCTCCCAGGACAGCAGCGGGCTCCAGACCGCGGTCAAGACCTTCGTCGACGCGTACAACGCGGTCATCGACGAGATCAACACCGCGACGCAGGCGCCGGTCGTCGGCTCGAGCACCGACGCGACGAGCGGGCAGAGCACCAGCACGCAGCTCACCACGGGCGGCGTCTTGTTCAACAACCAGGACGTGCTCTCGCTGCGCGATCAGCTCGTGAGCCTGGTCTCCGGTTTCGGGCAGACGGGTTCGAGCTCGTACAACTCCTTCGCGTCGATCGGCCTCACGCTGGACTCGTCGTTCAACGTGCAGACCGCTTCGGCGAGCAACACGCAGAACACCAACTCGCAGGACAGCGTCTCGACGCAGACCTTCTCCGGCACCAGCGGACGGCTCAACGACCTCGACGTGACGAAGTTCGCCGCGGCGCTCGCCGCCAATTCGAGCGCGGTCGCGAAGCTGTTCACGGGGACCGGGAGCATCGTCGGCCAGCTCGGCGCGTACCTCACCAACGTCTCGGGTCTTCCGACCCAGCTCACCGGCGCGATCGCGGGGAAGATCCCCGCGCAGCCGCTCTTCACGGTACTCTCGTCGTCGACGAACGACCAGATCACCTCGCTGCAGCAGCAGATTCAGCTCGTCACCGATCAAGCGAACATGCAGGCCGACCGCCTGCGCCAAGAGTTCGTGAACGCGGAGTCGACGATCGCCTCGCTGCAGTCCTTGCAATCCTCGCTCGGTGCGCTCACGAGCAGCACGAAGTCTACGGGGTAACGTGACCGCTTCGAACGCCAACCTCCGCTATCTGGAAGCGTCGATCAACTCGGCGAGTCCGGAGGAGCTGATCATCAAAGTCTACGACGCGCTGCTGCTCTTCGCGCGGCAGGCGATCGAGGTGATGGAGTCGCGCCCGGCCGACATCCAGGCGCGCCACGACCTGCTCCGCCGCGCGCAGCGCGCGTGCGCGCTGCTGATGGGCTCCCTGCGGCTCGATCTCGACAGCGAGATCCCGATCAACCTGTTCCGCATCTACGAGTTCTGGCACCACCAGCTGGTCGCGGCGAACATGCTCGCCGACGCGCAGAAGGTGCGCGAGCTGCTCCCGCTGATCTCGGGGATGCGCGAGACGTGGGTCGAGGCGATCAAGAAGTACCGCGCGCAGGGTGCGTCCGGCCGCGAGCTCGATGCCCTCGTCGGCTGAGGGCCCGCGCGCGGAGATCGCGCACACGATCGTCGCGCTCGAGCGCGCGTGCCTCGACGCCGACGCCGCGCTGGTCGAGCGCCGCTGGACGGACGTCGACGCCGCGGTCGGCGCGCAAGCCGAACTGACCGCGGAGCTCGCGCGCCTGTTCGACGCCTCGCCGCGCCACGCGCCGGCGAACGACGCCAAGGTCGCGCAGCGGCTGCGCGGCGTGCTGGCCTACCGCGACGACCAGCTGCGCCGCCTGGATGCGTACCGCGAGGAGATTTCGACGCGCTTGGCGTCGATCGGCAAGGTCAACGCGTTCTCACGCAGCCTCGGCAAGCACACGGCGACGCCCCGTCTGTACGACGGTCAGTATTAAGCGCTAGCCGCCCGGGAAGAGTAAGGTCGTCTCGAAGCGTTGGTGGCGCTCGGCGTCGCGCGGGACGCGCTCGTCGAACGGGACGAGCTTCGTGACGCCGTCTTGCAGCACGATCATGCGGAGGTGATCGGTCTCGGCGTCGGTCTCCCAGCGCACCGGCGCGGTGGTCTTGGTCGCGCGGTCGTAGTGCTCGGCGCGGACGCCCGCGTGTAACAGGACGCGGTGGCCCATCGTGCGGACGCGTTCGCAGAAGAGATAGTCCTCGTCGCACTGGCGCACGGTGCGCGCGGCGGCGTCGACGAAGACGTGCGCCGCGAAATACGGCGTCGTCATCGCGCGCAGGACGCCGACGCGCACGACGATGCAGCCGAAGCCGACTCCGTCGACGACCGAGACGCGCTCGCCGCCGTACGCGGGGATCGCGGCGGTCGTCGTGTCGGCGGAGCTCCAGCGCGCGACGGCCATCGGCCGAGCGGAGTCGCGGCTGTAGTAGAGCGCTCCGGCGAGCGCGGCTCGAGGGTCGTCGGCGAGCGCGCCGATGAGGCGCGTGAGCGCGTCGGGCGGCATGACGATGTCGTCGTCGATCATCGCGAGCAGATCGGCCCCGCGCGCGACCGCGTCGCGTGCGATCATCTCGCGCTGGACCGCGACCGCGTTTCCGGACCAGACGAGGCGGTCGGCTTCGGTGACGGCAGCCGGGAGTTCGAGCTTCGAGAGGGCGTCGAGGAACGGGCGCGTCGGCTGACCGCCGGTCGGGATCCCGATCAGCAGCTTCACGAGACCGCGAGGCGCAGCGCGGCGACGACCGTTCGGCCGGCTTCGTGGAGCGTGACGTCGTCGGCCGTGAGCGGGTCGTAGCGGCGGTCCACCGCGCGGCGCACGGTCACGCGCATCAGCCACGCGCCGGCTGCGACGCGGTACGCCGCGAGCGCATCGCGCGTGCGCTGCGCGGCGTCTTCGGTCACGCCTTCGACCGTGCGCGGCACGACGCCGAGCAGCACTTGCACGCCACGCAGGAACGCGTCCTCGAGATCGCGCGCGAGCAGCGTGCGGAGCGCTTCGAGCTCGCGCGGTTCGAGACGCGCGACGAGCACCGGCCCTTCGTATGCGAACTCGTCGTCCGGCGCCTGCGCGTGCGCGCGGATCGCGCCGATCGCGTCCGGCGTGACGACGGCGGGCGTCGGGCGGCCCATGCGCGCGGCGACGAGCGCCCGCGGGAGCGCGGATGCGACCGAGCGCGCGAACTCCGCGACGCCGAGCGCGCGGCCCAGCGGCGCGTCCGCGGCCGCGACGGACGACAACAGCGCGAGCGCGGCGAGCCCGTGCGGCACGGCCCCCGTGAAGACGCGTTCGAGCGCGCGAACTTCGTCCGCGTCGAGCACGCGCGCGAGCACGTACGAAACCGGCTTCGGCTCCGGCGGCGGCTCGGGTTCCGCCACGGTCTCCGACTCCGACTCCCATTCGGACTCGTCCTCGTACTCGCCCCACAGCAACGGCCCCGCCGCGCGCGCCTCTTCGAGCTCCCATCGCAGTTCGTCGTCGAGCTCCGTCTCGTCGGCTGCAGCCTCTTCCGGCTCCGTAACGGTCGCCATCGGCTCGCGCTCGGACGCGATCGGCTCGGACTCCGCGATCGGCTCCGGCGCCGCAAGCGGTTCGGGCACTGGTATCGGCTCCGGCGCGGCGATGGATTCGGGCTCCGGAATCGGTTCCGGCGCTGGAATCGGCTCCGGCTCCGGGATCGGCTCCGGCGCAGCGATCGGTTCGGGCTCGGGAATCGGCTCCGGCGCAACGATCGGCTCCGGCTCGGGGATCGGTTCCGGCGCAGCGATCGGCTCGAGCTGCGGAATTGGTTCCGGCGCGGGAATCGGCTCCGGCGCTGCGATTGGTTCCGGCTCGGGAATCGGCTCCGGCGCAAGGATCGGCTCCGGCTCGGGGATCGGCTCCGGTGCAGCGATCGGTTCGGGCTCCGGAATTGGTTCCGGCGCCGCGATGAGCTTCGGCTCGGGGAAGCGCTCCGGTGGAGCGGTGGTCTCCGGTTCCGGGATAGGCTCCGGCGCGGTGATGGGCTCGGATGTTGCGGCAGACTCTGGTTCCGCGAGCGGCTCGGGGGCGACGACGGCGGGCGTTACGGGCTCGTCAACGACGGTGTCGACGAAGCGCGGCGGTGTCGGCGCAGGGGCGGGTTCCGGCGGGGTGAGGTCTTCGGCGACCTCGTTGGATTCGAGCTCGAAGAATGGGCGCGGAGGGTCGTAGGCGGTGTGGCCGGCGCGGCGGGTGAGGCGCAGCGCGGGGGCGGCGATCGCCGGGACGCCGGGGGCTTCCGCGAAAGCGATCACGTCGAGCGGCTCGGTGCCGGGGAGGACGCGCATCGTGAAGCGCAGGCGGATCACGCCGGCCGCGGGGATCGTCCCGAGGCGCAGGCCCTCGCCGAGGAGCGCTTCGCCGTCGAGCTCGATCCCGTCGCGCGCGAACGAGCCGGGGACGGCCTCGCATTCGGGCGGGATCGCAATGCACAGGCGGACGTCGTCGGCGTCGGTGTCGCCCTCGTCGCCGATCTCGGCGACGATCGTCACGATCGCGCCGGGGATCAGCTCGCCGAGCGGGCGCGCATCGAGCGCGACGCGCAGCATGGGGCCGCGCGGTGCCATGAGCGGCCCGGCGCCGATCATCGACTCCGGCCCGAACTTCGCCGGGGTCAGCGAGGCGGGCGTGGCGAGCGGCGGCAGGCCGAGCTCCTCGCTCCGCCGCCGCTCCAGCAGCCGCGTGTCGGCGTTGCGGTCGAACAGCTCGTCGACGTCGACCTCGCGGGCGCTCCTCATCGCATGCGGAACGCTTCCAGCCACGAGAAGTGCCACCACGGCCGCGGCGCGGCAGGCGCTACAGGCGCCGCTTCACCGTTCGCCCCGCCCGCCGTCGTGCCCGCCGCCGCGCCGGCCGTCGCAGAGGCCGCACCGTTCGCGGTCGCCGGCATCGCCGTCGCGATCGTCGCCGGCAAGGCCGCCGGCGGCGGGACGATCAGCCCGCGCATCCGCGCCGCGGCCTCAGCGTCCATCCGGATCGCCCGGGGCCGGCCGAACGCGCTCGCCTCGCGCAGCGTCGCATGGGCGAGCGTGAGCAGCCGCCGCGGCGTGCCGGCCGACGCGCCGACGATCGCGTCGAGCACGTCGTCGTCGAAGAGCGCGCTCGTGTCCGAACCGCCGGCCCGCACGACCCGGTAGGCGAGCATCGCCCGCGCCTCGTTCGGATCGAGCGCGCCGAGCTCGTACCATTCGTCGACCCGGTCGGCGAGATTCCGCCGCGCCTCGACCCGCGGCCGCAGCTCGCTCTGCCCGAACAGCACGATGTTGAGCAGCTTGCGCTGCGGCACGTCGTAGTTCAGCAGCAGCCGCAGCACCTCGAAGATCTCGTCGCTCGCGTTCTGCGCCTCGTCGACCAGCAGCACGATCGTGAGCCCGTCGAGGACCGAGGCGTCGTACAGGTAGTTCTTCAGCGCGTTCTTCAGCGCGGCCGGCGAACGCGGCGGCAGCGCAAGCCCGAACGAGCGCGCGACGCCGAGCAAGAACTCGGTCTCGGTCGCGAACGACGGGTCGAGGATCTTCCCGAGGCGCACGTCGTCGCGGCCGAGCAGCTCGCGCTCGATCTGCGCCATCAGGCTCGTTTTCCCGGTCCCGGGGTCGCCGACGACCACCTGGAGCCCGCGCGACTCCAGCACCCCGCCCACCAGACGGTCGCGCGCTCGCGCGAGCGCCGGCGTGGTCCGGTAGAAGTGCGGGTCCGCGGTGTCGAGGAACGGATCGCGCTCCAACCCGAAGTGCCGGTAGTAGGGGGTCATCCCGCGAGGCTGATTCGGCGTGCCGGTCTTGCGCGGCCTCTCCCGGCGAGCAAGCGTCTCCGGGAACACAGCCGCTTTGCCGATACCTCACGCAGTGAAGGCGGTGATCCTGGCGGGCGGCCTCGGCACCCGAATCAGCGAGGAGACGACCACGCGGCCCAAGCCGATGGTCGAGCTGGGCGGACGGCCGGTCCTTTGGCACATCATGAAGACGTACTCGGCTCACGGCGTCGACGACTTCATCGTCTGCTGCGGCTACAAGGGCTACGTCATCAAGGAGTACTTCGCGAACTACGCGCTCCATGCGTCGGACGTGACGTTCGACATGCGCAAGCGCTCGATGCGCGTGCACAACAACGCCGCCGAGCCGTGGACCGTGACGCTCGTCGACACCGGCGACGACACGATGACCGGCGGCCGGCTGCGGCGCGTGCGGCACTATCTCGACGACGAGCCGTTCTGCTTCACCTACGGCGACGGTCTCTCCGACGTCGACGTGACCGCGGCGATCGCGCACCACCGCGCGTCGGGCGCGCTCGCGACGATGACGACGGTGCAGCCGCCGGGGCGCTTCGGCGCGGTGCGGCTGGAGGAGCAGAAGGTCGTCGCGTTCGACGAGAAGCCGCAGGGCGACGGCGCCTGGATCAACGGCGGCTACTTCATCCTCTCGCCCGGCGTCTTCGACTACATCGATGGCGACGCGACGGTCTGGGAGCGTGAGCCGCTCGAGCGCCTCGCCGCCGGCGGGAAGCTCTCCGCGTTCGTCCACCGCGGGTTCTGGCACCCGATGGACACGCTGCGCGACAAGAACCTGCTCGAAGAGTACTGGAACAGCGGCCGCGCGCCGTGGAAGGTGTGGTCGTGAGCTCGGCAGAGCGGTATCCGCTGATCAGCGTGCTGATCCCGAACTACAACTACGTCAAGTACGTCGCGACGGCGGTCGACAGCGCGCTCGCGCAGACGTATCCGAACGTCGAGGTGATCGTCAGCGACAACTGCTCGACCGACGGCGCATGGGAGCTGCTGAACGAGCGCTACGGCGCCGAGCCGCGCGTGCGGCTGTACCGGAACGCGACGAACATCGGGATGGCGCGGAACTTCGACCGCCTGATGGAGCTCGCGCGCGGCGAGTACGTCATGTGCCTCTCGTCCGACGACTTCCTGATGCCGCCCCACCTCGCGAACCTCGCGGAGGTGTTCGCTCGCGAACCCGGCCTCGACATGGTCTACTGCAACGCGTACTTCGCGAACGACGAAGGGATCGTCTACTCGAAGCGCGCGATGCCGGGAGAGTTCCCGGTCGACTACGTCGACGCCCGCGACGAGCTGGTCGAGGAGTTCACCAGCGTCTGCCCCGTGTGCTTCCCCTGCGCGCTGATCAAGCGGGAGGTGCTGAACGAGCCCGGGATCTGCGGCGATCCGCAGAACGGGCAGGACGCGCGCGACTGGGAGGTCGTCATCCGGCTCGCGCTCGCGGGGAAGCGTTTCGGCTACGTCGCCAAGCCGAGCATGGCGATCCGCCTGCACGCCGATCAGTTCTCCGGCGACGCGTACCACCGCTCGGGGCGCAACGTGCTGGATTTCGCCTCGTACGTCGAGCGGTACATGGACCATCCGGAGTTCGTCCGCCGAATGCGGGGGCGCGAGATCGGCGTCGCGCGGTTCCTGGGGATGCTGGTCGCGCACGCGCCGACGTACAACGACGGCGTCTCGCCGTTCGACGCGGCCCAGCTCGCGCGGTTCTCGGCGCTCGAGCAGCGCTTGCGGGAGCGGGCGGCGGTGTACGAGCCGGCGCGGGTGCGGGAGTCGCGCGTGAGCGTGGTGCTGCAGGCATCCGCGGCGCCGCAGCCGCTGCTGCGCGCGCTGGACTCGCTCGTCGCGCAGACGTGGGCGAACTGGGAAGCGGTCGTCGTCGACCACGGGCAGATCGAGGTCGAGGCGCTGCTGCGCGCGCATCCCGCGTGGAAGCGAATCTCGTACGTCCGGTTCCCCGCGCTGCAGACGACGGGCGTCGCGCACAATCTCGGGCTGCGCATGATCCGCGGCGAGTACGTCGCGTTCCTCGACCCCGACAACCGGTTCGCGCCGGAGCATCTGGAGCGGTCGGTCGACGCGATCGCGCGGCTAGGCGCGGCCGCGTCGCTCGCGACCTCGCGGCTGGTGATCGAGCGGGCGAACGCGGCGATGAACGAGATCGAGCGGGTCGCGGAGAGCGCGCCGTTCGGCGGCGAGGAGAGCGACGTGGCGCGGCTGCCGGTCGCGCACGCGGTCCCGCTCGACGCGATCGTGTTCTACCGCGGGCTCCTGGACCACACGGACAACTTCAACGAGGCGGTGCCGTTCCTCGACGACTGGGACTTCACGCTGCGCCTCGCGCGCGCCGCGCGCTTCGCGCCGACGCACGCGGTCACGGTCGACGTGACCGCGCGGCTCGAGTTCACGGCGCAGCGGCTGCGCGCGACGGTGCCGCGGTATCTGCCGGTGATGGACGCGCTGTATGCCGCGCACCCGGCGGACGCGCGAATCGCGGAGCACCGGGCGCGCCATCGCGCCGGCGTCGCCGACGCCGTGCGGGCGGTGGAGGACTGGAGCCGCGATCCGAACGGGCTGATCGCGCTCATGGAGACGCTGGCGGGAAGCCGGCTCGTCGCAGCGCCCGCGGTGACTCAGCCGGCGTAGTAGGCGTCCAGGTCGCGCGTGACGAGGCGTTCGGGGCGTTCGCCTGCGAGGAACGCCCGGTACCATGCTGCCGTGACGTCGACCGCAGCGGCGGTGGTCAGCTGCGGGCGCCAGCCGAGGACCTCGCGAGCGCGCGTGCTGTCGACTTCGAGCACCGCGGTCTCGTGCTCGCCGCTCGGTTCGACGGTGATCGCGTGCTCGGGCGAGACGCCCATTCCGCCCATGAAGCGGCCGGCGACGTCGCGCACGGCGACCGCGCGGTCCGCGGGCCCGAAGTTGTATGCGTCCGCGGCCGCGGTTCCGTTCGCGAGCGCTTCGGCGAGCATGAGATATCCGTGCAACGGTTCGAGGACGTGCTGCCAGGGGCGCACGGCGTCGGGGCGGCGCAGCACGAGCGGCCTGCCGCTCGCGACGGCGCGGAACGCGTCGGGGACGAGCCGGTCCGGTGCGAAGTCGCCGCCGCCGATCACGTTTCCGGCTCGTGCCGTCGCGACGCGCGCCGCGCCGTCACCGGAGAAGAAGGCGCTGCGGTACGTCTCGACGACGAGCTCGGCCGCCGCCTTGCTGCCGGCATACGGATCGGCGCCGCCGAGCCGCGCGTCCTCGGTGTAGCCGCCGGGACGAGGACGGTCGGCATACACCTTATCGCTCGTCACGACGACGACGTTCTCGACGGAGTCGCTGTGCCGTACGGCGTCGAGGACGTGCACCGTGCCCATCACGTTGGTCGCGTACGTCTCGACCGGCTCCGCGTATCCGCGCCGCACAAGCGGCTGAGCGGCGAGATGGAAGATCGTCCGCGGCCGCAGCTCCGCGACCGCCGCGGCGACCGCGCCGGCGTCGCGCACGTCGGCGATCCGCTCGTCGATCTGCGCGGCGTACGGCAGGCCGGCCCAGAGGCTCGGCGTCGTGTCGGGCGGGAGCGCGAGGCCGGAGACGGCCGCGCCTCGGCGCAGCAGCAGCGCGCACAGCCAGGCGCACTTGAAACCGGTATGGCCGGTCACCAGGACCCGGCGGCCGCGCCAGAAACCGCTATCGCCGATGGACGTCATCTCGACTTCTCTCGACGGAGTCTGGAAGATCCCGCTGCGCCGCGCGCAGGACGAGCGGGGCTGGTTCGTGCGCGCGTTCGACGCCCACGCGTTCGCAACGCTCGGCCTCGTCACCGAATGGGCGAGCGAAGCGGAGGCGTTCAACGCGCGCGCGGGGACGCTGCGCGGCCTGCACGTGCAGCGCGAGCCGCACGGCGAGACGAAGCTGATCCGCTGCACGCGCGGCGCGGCGTACGACGTGCTGCTCGACGCGCGGCCGGGCTCGCCGACGTTCGGGCGCTGGGAGGCGTTCGAGCTGCGCGAGGACGGCGAGATCGCGCTCTACGCGCCGGCCGGGATCGCGCACGGCTACCAGACGCTGCGCGACGAGACGACGCTGCACTATCTGCTCTCGGCTCCGTACGCCGCCGAAGCGGCGGCGGGCTTCCGGTACGACAGCGCCTCGCTCGCGATCCCGTGGCCGCTGCCGGTGAGCACGATCTCCGAGCGCGACCGCGCGCTTCCGCCGTTCTCGCCTTCAGGCGTCGACACGTAGCTCCGGGATCGCGAGCACGAAGCGCCCGCCCCACGTGCGCACGTCGGCGAGCTCGGCGCGGATCTCCGCCTCGACGTTCCACGGGAAGATCACCACGTAGTCCGGACGGTCGGCGCGGATGCGGTCCGGCGCGACGATCGGCACGCGCACGCCCGGGATGAAATTCCCCTGCTTGTGCGGGCTCTTGTCGGCGACGTACGGGATGAGATCGGCGCGCGCGCCGGCGTAGTTCAGCAGCGTCGTCGCCTTCGCGGCGGCGCCGTAGCCGGCGACGCGCTTGCCGCGCCGCTTGGCGTCGAGCAGAAAGCCGACGAAGTCGTCTTTGATCCGCACGACGCGTTCGCCGAACGCCTCATATGTTGCGAGCCGTTCGAGTCCGCCGGCGCGCTCGGCGGCGAGGACTGCAGCGACGCTCGGGTCGATCGGCCGCGAGCCGCGCGGTGCGACGAAGACGCGCAGCGAGCCGCCGTGCGTCGGGAGCTCGGTCACTTCGATGATCTCCAGCCCTTGCCGGGCGAAGAGCGGTTCGAGCGCGATCAGCGAGAGGTACGAGAAATGCTCGTGGTAGACCGTATCGAACTGCATCCCGGCGATCGTGCGCAGCAGGTGCGGGAACTCGAACGTCGCGACGCCGTCCGGTGCGAGCAGCTCGGCGAACCCGCCGGCGAAGTCGTTCACGTCGGGGACGTGGGCCAGCACGTTGTTCGCGACGATCAGATCGGCGGCGCCGAACTCCGCGCGCAGGCGCCGCGCAAGTGAGACGCCGAAGAACTCGTCGATCGTCGGCACGCCGGCCGCCCGCGCGACCGCCGCGACGTTGCTCGCCGGCTCGACCCCGAGCACGTCCACGCCTCGCGCGACGAAGTTCCGCAGCAGATAGCCGTCGTTGCTCGCGACCTCGACGACGCGCGAGCCCGGGCCGATCCCACGCCGCGTCATCTCGTCCGCGTAGGCCTGCGCATGCGCGAGCCACGTCGTCGAGTACGACGAGAAGTAGCGGTAGTCGCGGAACAGCTCTTCCGGCGAGGCGAAGACGTCGAGCTGCACCAGCCAGCACCGCTCGCACACGTACACGTGCAGCGGGTAGAACGTCTCTCCGCGCCCTAGGGCGTCCGGCGGCGTTAACGCATTCGAAGGCGGCGAAAGCCCGAGATCGACGACGCTCGCCCGCAACCGCTCACCGCACGACCGGCAACTCGGACGCCGCGGACGATCGCCGCCCGCCGCCATGTCATCCTGAGCCTGTCGAAGGATGGCCGACGCGCCCACGTTCAGGAGAAGAAGCTCACGACGCCCTCGATCACGCGCTCGATCGAGCGTTCGGGCATCAGCGAGTGGAGCGGCAGCGTCACGACCTCCTCGACCACGCGCTCGGTGACCGGCATCGGCGAGCGCCGCGCGCCGGCGAAGTACGTGTGCTTGTGGACCGGGACGAAGTGGATCCCGACGTCGACGCCGCGCGCGGAGAGATGCTCGATCAGCGCCTCGCGCCGCCCGCCGAGCACGCGCAGGCTGTAGATGAACGGCGAGACGTCGGAGTAGTCTCGGCGCAGCACGCGCACGCCGTCGATGCGGCTGAACGCCTCGGAGTACCGCTCGCAGACCGCGCGGCGGCTGGCGATGAACTCGTCGATCCGCTTGATCTGCGAGACGCCGACGCTCGCCATGATGTTGGTGAGGTGGTAGCGGAAGCCTTCGCTGACGACGTCGTAGTCCCAGGCGCGCTTGTTCTGATAGCGCAGCGTTGTGTCTTTGTCGACGCCGAGGAGCCGCAGATGCTGCAGCCGTTCGTACTCCTCGCGGTGCGGCGTCACGACGCAGCCGCCGTCGATCGACGTGATGATCTTGACCGGGTCGAAGCTGAAGAACTGCACGTCGCCGCCGCTGCCGATCTTCTCGCCGCCCACGGTCGAGCCGAACGCATGGCACGCGTCCTCGATCACGCGCAGCCCGTGCTTGCGCGCGAGCGCGTAGACGTCTTCGATCGCGCACGGGATCCCGGAGAAGTGCAGCGGGACGATCGCCTTCGTGCGCGCCGTGATCAGCGACTCGGCCGAGGCGAGGTCGAGCCCGAGATCGTCGTCGCGCACGTCGCACATGACGACCTCGGCGCCGGTCGCGCGGATCGCCTGGTGGTCCGCGACGTAGTTGAACGACGGCGTGATCACCTCGTCGCCCGGCCCGATCCCGGCGGCGAGCAGCGCGATGTGCATCGCCGAGGTGCCGGTGTTCGTCGCGACGACGTACCTGTCTTGGACGCCGAGATAGCGAGCGATCCGCTCCTCGAACTCCTTGGTCGTCGCGCCCATCCCGAGCCAGCCGACGTCGAGCGCGTCGGTGAGATGCTTCAGCGTGTCGACCCCGACGTACGGGACGAACACCGGGATCCGTTCCTCCGACGAGGCCGGCGGGACCGGCGGGCGGTCGAGGACGTTCATGCTATTGTTCGGGGCCTCCGTTGACGAATACCTTATCGGTGAACGAAGTGGCGAGCTTGAGCACGCCGGGCCCCGGCGCGGGCGCGGATCCCCACGATCCGAAGGACGCGGCGCTCCTGCGCCGGATGGGCGACGATCCCGAGGTTCGCGCGGCCTGGAAGCGCGCACTCGACCTCATCGCGCCGTACCGGTACGCCTACAACTGGAGCTGGATGGGGCGCCCGGCGATCCAGTTCCCGCAAGACATGGTCGCGCTGCAGGAGATCATCTGGCGCACCAAGCCCGAGGTGATCGTCGAGACCGGGATCGCGCACGGCGGATCGCTGGTGTTCTCCGCCTCGATGCTGACGCTGCTCGGCGGCGAGCGCGAGGCGATCGGCGTCGACATCGACATCCGCGCGCACAACCGCGCCGCTATCGAGGCGCATCCGATGGCCTCGAAGATCACCATGTTCGAGGGTTCCTCGATCGACGAGCAGCTCGCCGCGCGCGTGCGCGAGCGGGTCGCGGGGCGGACCGCGATGGTCGTGCTCGACTCGAACCACACCGCGGAGCACGTCGCGGGCGAGCTCGCGCTGTACTCGCCGCTCGTGCGCGAAGGCTTCTACCTCGTGGTGATGGACACGGTCGTCGAGTACGCGCCTCCGGGCTCGATCGTCGACCGGCCGTGGGGACCCGGGAACAACCCGATGACCGCGGTGGACGCGTTCCTGCGCGAGCAGACGCGCTTCGTCGTCGACGAGGAGTACGACGCGAAGCTGCTGTTCACGGTCGCGCCGCGCGGCTATCTCCGCGCGACGCGGGATCCCGATCCGCGTTGACGATCTGCCGGCCGCCGCGCGACGAGGACGTCCCGGCGCTCGCGGCGCTGCGCAACGACGTGCCGACGCAGCACGCGCTGCTCGCGCAGCCGCGGCCGAACAGCCTCGACGACGTGCGCGCGTGGATCGCGCGCCGGACCTCGAACCCGACCGCGCTGTTCCGCATCGTCGCCGATGACGACGGCGCGGCGGTCGGCTTCACGCAGGTCGTGGAGATCGACGAGCGCAGCCGTCACGGCGTCTTCGGGATCGCGATCGACGCGCGTCACCGTGGCCACGGCCACGGTCGCGCGGCGCTCGAGCAGATGGTCGAAGCGGCGCGCGCCGATGGCCGGCTCGACAAGCTCGTCCTCTACGTCGCCGCCGACAACGATCCGGCGCGCGCGCTGTACCGCTCCGCGGGATTCCACGAGATCGGTGTCCACCGGCGCCATTACCGCGGACCCGACGGCTGGCACGACGTCGTGGTGATGGAACGCTTCTTGGACGAGGCACCGTGAAGACCGTCGTCATCCTGCAGCCGCAGTTCTTCCCGTGGCGCGGCGTGTTCGAGCAGATTCGCCTCGCCGACGAGTTCGTGCACATGGACGACGTGCAGTTTCCGCAGGGCCGTCACTTCACGACGCGCGTGCAGATCAAGACCGCGTCCGGGCCGCTGTGGCTCACCGTGCCGGTCTCGCGCCATGCTTCGCGCGCGCCGATCGCCGAGGTCGAGATCGACTACGTGTCCGACTGGCGCGCGAAGCACATTCGCACGTTCGAGATGAGCTACGCGCGCGCGCCGTTCGCCGCGAAGGCGCTCGGCATCATCTCCGACGTGTACGCGCTGCGCCCGCGGACGATCGCGGAGCTCGACATCGCGGCGCTGGAGCGCTGCGCCGCGGAGCTCGGTTTGAACGCGACGTTCTCTCGCGCGTCCGCGACGCCGGCCGGCGGCGTGAAGAGCGAACGGCTCGTCAACCTGCTCACGCCGCGCGGCGCCACCTGCTACGTCACTGGGCACGGGGCGCTGAACTACCTCGACGAGGACACATTCACCGCGGCCGGGATCGAGGTGCGGGTGATGGACTATACGCGCCGGCCGTACCCGCAACTCCACGGCGCGTTCGATCCGCACGTCTCGATCCTCGATCTCATCGCGAATCTCGGGCCGCAGAGCGCGACGGCGCTCGATTCGCCGGCGATCCCGTGGCGGGAAGCGCTCGCGCTGCGGGCGGTGGCGTCATGACGACCGCGACGGACTCGATCACGGACCTGCGTGCGGCGTTCGAGCGCGACGGTTTTCTCGTGCTGCGCGACTCGTTCGACGTTCGTGCCGAGCTCCAGCCGCTGCAGCGCGAGCTCGGGATGCTGATCGAGCACGCCGCGCGCGCGTGCGGAGCGTCCTACGCCGTGCCCGACGACCCGGCGGAGTTCGACCGCGGCTACCTCGCGTTGGTCGAGGCGCATCCCGACGTGCAGCCGCTGGTCTACGACATGGCGAAGAACCTCGTCGCGTTCCAGCGCCTCATCGTCAGCGAACGTCTCGCCGGACTCTTCCGCGCGCTGCGCGGAACGGAGCTCGCGGGTACCGCGCCGGGCTCCAACGGCCTGCGCATCGACCGCCCGAGCGACGACCGCCGTCTCGCGCCGTGGCATCAGGAGTTCCAGTACCAGTTCCGCAGCCTCGACGGCGTGACGTTCTGGATCCCGCTCGTCCCGGTCACGCCGGAGATGGGCCCGGTCGTCCTCGCGCGCGGCTCGCACCGCGGCGGCGTCGAGCCGCTCGTCGACGCGTCCGGGAACGGCGAGGCGGAGACGGCGTTCGGCGCGTACGGCGCGTTGCGCATCGCCGACGAGACGACGATCGCCGAGCGCTACGAGCTCTGCGCCCCGACCTCGAAACCCGGCGACCTCTTTGCATTCGACTTCCTCACGCTGCACGCGTCGGGCGCGAACGCCGGAACCCGCGCGCGCTGGACGGTGCAGATCCGCTATTTCAACTTCAGCGACGAGTACGGCGCGAGCATCCGATGGATGGGCGGCCTCAAGCACGGCACGACGCTCGCCGCCGCGAACGCCGTCCTCGCCGAAGCGCGGATGGCGGCGCTCGGGCGATGAACCGCGTCGCCCCCGCGGTCGCATGCGCGGTGTGCACGGCGCCGTCCGGCGAGCCCGTCTACCGCTACGACGGGCCGAGCTCGATTTCGTCCGTCGCGCGGATCGTGCAGGCGCCGACAATCGTGCACGTCTGCCAATCGTGCGGCCACGTGCAGACGCAGCCGCTCGACGGCGTCGCCGCGTACTACGACACGGCGTACAACGTGCACGGCGAGAGCGATGACGCCGACGATCTGTACGCGGTGCGCGACGGCGTTCCGGTCTACCGCGCGCAGCACCAGGCCGAGGTCGCGCTCGCGAAGCTGGCGCTCCCTCACGGCGCCACCGTCCTCGACTACGGCTGCGGGAAGGGAATGACGTTGCGCGCCCTGCTCGCGGCGCGCCCCGACGTCGACGGCGCGGTCTTCGACGTCAGCGACGCATACCGCGCGGCCTGGGACGCGTTCGTCCCGCGCGACAACCAGGCCGCGTACACGCCGCCCGCATCGTGGGCGGGCCGCTTCGACGCGGTGCTCTCGTTCTTCGCGCTTGAGCACGCCGCCGATCCGCGGGGCTTCCTCGCTGGTGTCCGGGCGCTGCTCCGCCCCGGCGGAACGCTGCACCTCACGGTCCCCAACGTGCGCCGGAATCCCGGCGACTTCATCGTCGTTGACCACGTGAACCACTTCATGCCAAGCTCGCTCCGGCGGCTCCTCGCAGACGCGAAGTTTACCGGCGTGCGCATCGACGAGGAGTCGCACCACACGGCGTACGTGGTCGATGCGCGCCGTGCGCACGGATCACCGCACGAGCCGTTCGCTGAAGCTTCGGACGATTCCGCGCGCTACGTCGCTGAAGCACGCGAGCTTGCGCGCTTCTGGTCAGGCGCGAGCGAAAGCATCGCGAAGTTCGAGCGGGAGACAGCGCGCGGGCGGAAGAGTGCGATCTACGGAAGCGGATTCTACGGCGTCTTCATCGCCGGCGGCCTTGCCGACCGCTCGAAGCTCGCGTACTTCCTCGACCGCAACCCGCACCAGCAGGCGAAGCGGATCTTCGGCCGCCCGGTCATCGCCCCAGAAGCAATCGAGGACGACGTGAAGGTCGTTTACGCCGGCTTGAACCCGGCGAATGCGCACGCAGTCATAGCCAGCGTACCTGCTGTTTTTAGGGCGCAGCGCGATTTCTACTACCTAGACATATCCCTCTCATAGCGCGGGGTCGGCATCAGCTTCCTGTTGTGAAGATCGCGCCATTGATCGGCGTCGCAATGCATTGAGAATCCTGCAATGCCGTATTTACCGAATAGCTCTGGTTCGCTAGTAGTCCACTATAGTTTGCTTGGTAGTATGCCGGATTCGTGAGGGGAAGCGATGCCGTGGGACTCGGCGCCGGAGTGACCGCAGGGCTTGCCGACGGGATCGGTGAGACGGAGGGCACGGGTGACGGAGAAGCGGTTGGTGGAGCAACCGGCCCGACGAGAATCAATGTCGGCGAAGGAGATGCGCCGTTCGGAGTAAGCGACCCACGGACGACGGGAATCAGCACAACCGCTGCTTTGGGAACTACGATCGTACCCATCGTGGCAAGCACCAACGTACCGTCGCGCGGTGCAGCGATGCTTCCCGGCGTGGGCTGAACGAGTACAACGATCGTCCCAAATGAACAACCGCTGCCCAACTGAGCGACCGGATAATGATTGGCCGTGCTTGTGTCGCAGGAGGACAACAATGCTGCGATAAGCAGTAGGCCCATCTGATATCGCACGGAACCGGTTTTCCCACTACCCGACATTGCAGTTGCAACTATCTAATCTGCCTTGTATCTCCGAGGGCTGTAATTCGTCGCCGTCAAGAGCATCGGCTAAGCGGGCCGAGAACGCTTCAGCACCCCAATTCTCCTTCGCTCGCAGCAGCCGTAATTTCGCCTCGTTCGTCGTCACCCAAGTGCGAACGGCGCTTTTCGCACCATCTGAAAGCGGGCGTGATCCTCGTGACTCTAGGTGCCGCGACGTAGATTCGATAACCGACTCGATTGCATCAGGGTCGAGCGCCATGATGAAGTTCCTCCCAAAGTTGATTCGCGAATTCCGCTAATTTGTCGTATAGTAAAGTAGACAGTCCGTTCCATTCGGCGGCGACGGCTTTTGCGTCGCGGGCGACGGCGGTGCCGTTGGGCGGGCAGGGCACCGCAGTTGGCGAGCAAATTCCTCGACGATGTTCTTGACTGCATCGAGTATTTGCTTGTCGTTGGTAGTACCTTGCTGGAGGTTTGACGTGGATGTCAGCGCCGAGCCGAGAAAGGCATTTGATACACTGCCGAGTTGATTCGGGTTCGACACTTTTTGGTCGGTGTTGACAACGGTTGCTAGCGATCCCGACGGTGGGACGATGCTGCCGGGAGCCGGAGTTGGGTAATTGGTCGTAATCGTCGCGCCCGTCGTGCGGCTCGGCGTGACCGCTGCCCAGACAGCGACGCCGGCAAGGATGAGAGAGACGCCTTCCAGTGCATTGACGAATACCGAGCTGCCTCGCGAACCGACAACCGCCGAGCCCCAAGCAACCGCGTACCGTACTGGTTTCGGCGTCGCGGCAACGGTGAACGCGACGGTCGTCGCCTCGGAGTGTTTTTCTGTTGTGTTCGTACTAGCTTGCGTCGTGGCGCGTTCGCGAGTTATGGTTCGGCTGCCGCCCGTATCCGTGACGGCCTCTGGGGTAGGCGTATTCGTGATTGCAGGTAAGGAAGGCTGAGCGGTGAGGACTGGGTCGCCACACGTAGCATAGAGCAGTTGCGCCTGCAGTGCCGAATAGGTCGTCCGTACGATGACGACTGTACGTGAATAATTTGATATGTCGCCAAGGACCACAATGAGCGCGCCTTGGGTATACTCTGGGTGATTTTGGCAGGCATCGATAAAGCGTGGGATATCCCAGTCGGGCTGTGGTTGGAGATGTGCCGCGCCCAGGTCATAGTAATGCTGGAGACTCTTCGTCAAGACACCGATGAACTTTGCACGCGTCGGTGCATCTCCGTTGATCGCCATGACAAAGACGTTCTTTTGCGTCTTCTTCGAAACTTGACCAGTCTTGCTGTCGACCGAGTATTGAACCGACGGCAGAAACGGCGTTGGCGTGGGCGCTGGCGCCGCTTGCGCGCGCACATCGGTAGTCATCGCGGAAGCCAAAGCGATTACACATAAAGCTGCTAAGAGATGCCGGCCGGTAGGATGGGGTTGTTTCATCGGACCCCCTCGGTGGATGAGGCAGTGCTGCGCGGTTGGTTTGCCTACTTGCCTAGGAGAGGTCTTTATCCCTTTACTCGCTTCGGGCGGCTAAACAGGCGAGCGCTGGCTAGCAGGGGCTCGCCGCTCATGGCCCCGGGCACTGGCATTTCGTCGCCGCTTCTGCCTCGTGCGGGGCTGTGGTATACTGCGAGGGTTGCCCCGGACTCCGGGGCCGGGGGCTTGCCCCCATCACTTCACCCGCCCGGAGGGCGGGGGTGAATGCGTCCATCACGGCGCCACGGACGGCGGCCGCGGACTCAGAGAGGAACCAACCACACGATGGCATCGGGCGTTTCCATGCGCGCTCTTCTGGAGGCGGGGGTCCATTTCGGACACCAGACCCGCCGCTGGAATCCGAAGATGAAGCCGTACATCTTCCAAGAGCGGAACGGCATCTACATCATCGACCTGTCGAAGACGCTGGCGATGCTGAACCACGTCTACGACGCGGTGAAGCAGATGTCGCGCGAAGGCCGCGTGATTCTGTTCGTCGGCACCAAGAAGCAGGCGCAGGACGTCGTCCGCGAAGAGGCGGAGCGCGCCGGCACGTTCTTCGTGAACCAGCGCTGGCTCGGCGGGACGCTGACGAACTTCGCGACGATCCAGAAGCGGATCTCGCGCCTGCGCGAGCTCGAAGGGATGCGCCAGCAAGGCACCTTCGATCTGCTCCCCAAGAAAGAGGTCGCGCGGCT
>DATAQE010000028.1:0-11772 GCA_036264835.1 Candidatus Elarobacter sp. | reverse complement strand
CGACGAGCGCGAGATCGGCCGGCTCGTCCACGACACCGAAGGCTGGGCCTTCGCGCTCTCCGCGGCGATCCGCGAATCGGCCTCGGCGAACCGTTCGCTCGACGGCGCGTTCGACCGGTGGCGCCGTACGAACGCGCGCTTCATGCGCCGCTACGTCGACGACGCGCTCGCCGACGAGGACCCGATGCTTGCCGCCGCCGCGCGTAAGCTCTACGACGGCGAGCTGATCGACGAGTCGATCCTCGACCGCCTCGAGCAGCGCGGCCTCTTCGTCCGCTGGATCGACGGCACGTACCGCCCCTACCGCGCGGTCGCGCGCGTGACGCGCGCCGTCGCTCCGGCCCCCGCGCGAGCGCTCACGCCGTTCACCGTCCGCCTCTTCGGCAAGCCCGACGTCCGCATGGAAGGCCAGCGCGTCGCATGGTTCCGCCGCCGTGACGCCCAGATCTTCGCCTTCCTCGCCTTGCAGCCGCAAGGCCGCGCGCGGCGTGAGCTGTTGCTGCGCGCCTTCTGGCCCGAAGCGGACCGCCAGCTCGCGGCGCAATCACTGCGCTCCGCCTGCAGCACGATGCGCCGCTCGCTCGCCGCGGTCGTCGGCTACGCCGACCTCGCGCACTACGTCGCCTTCGGCGACGAGATCGCGTTGAACCTCGACCTCTTCGCGGTCGACGCGCGCCGAGTCCGCGCGCATCTGCGCGACGCCGAAGAGGCCTGGGCCTCGGGCGACGTGACCGCCGCGATGGAACACGACCGCGCCGCTCTGAAACTCTCGCGCGACGAGCTCCTCGACGGCGACGTCCCGGCCGCCCTCGCCGGCGTGGCCTCCGAGTTCGACGAATCGCTCACGCGCGCGTCCGCTCGTACGAAGGCTGATGCTGACGACGACGAACGCCGGCATCTCGTCGCTATCAGCTGAATAGCCGGGGTGGCGGGTCGCGGCTGCGACGCGGTACTCCGGCGGGCACGCGCGGCTCGCACATCGTGTGCGAGCCGCGCTACGTCCTCACATCGCTCCCGCGCATCCTGCGCTCCGCTCGTTCGGAAGTGCCCTCCGGAGTACCGCATCGCACCCGCGACCAGGCACAACATTCGCATGCGGCGGCTCGGATGGCAAGATCTTCCATTATCGAGCCGCGCTTCGTGGTGATCACGACCATGTCGGGTGGGCGGCGTGCAGTGCTGTGGCAGGCACTCTGAACGAGCGGAGCCCAGGATGGGCGGGAGCGATGTGAAGACGTAGCATGCTTCGCACACGATGTGCGAAGCATGCGTGCCAGCCACAGCACTGCACGCCGCCCACCCGACTACGGCAACCCCCGATCAGACGGGCTCGATGACCAGCTGATCCCCAGGCTGGAGCGGATTCGCCTTCGCAAACCCCGGCCCGAACTCCGCGACGGTGCGCGCGCCACGGGTACCGACGTAGAGCTTGTGCGGTGAGACGTTCGGCTCGACTTTCACGACGCGCTGCTCGCCGTCGAGGAAGACGATGTCCAGCGGCGTCCGCATCCCGATCGTGTGCACCGCGCTGCAGTGCTCGAACCACAACCCTTCCTCGGGCGCGATCGACGTGCGCGGCAGGAAGCCGACCGTGCGCTCCAGCCACCCGTCGGCACGGCGGACGCGCCACGCCAACACCCGTCCGGTGCGGGCGTTGCGCACGAGCCACATCGTCATAGCGCGCTGAACGCCGTGAACAGCGCGGTCGCGCCGATCAGATACGGTGCGAACGCGAGCGGCTGCAAGGCGGAGTCGCGGCGGAACCGCGCGTTCACCGCGGCGGCGAACGCCGCGAGCGCGAGCGCGAGCAATGCGTTGGATGCGCCGAGCAAGGCTCCGGCGACGGCGGCGAGCTTCACGTCGCCCCAGCCCATACCCCGGCCGCGCGACATGTAAGCAGCGATCGAGAACGGCACGGTGACGATTAAGGAACTGATAATCATCCGCGGATCGTGCCAGCTGAACGCCAGAATCGCGATCACCGCGAGCGGTCCGAGCGTGAACACGTCGGGGACGACGCCGCGCGCGACGTCGCAGTACCACGCCGCGACGAACGCAGCCGTGACGATCGCGACGAGGCCCAGACGCGCCGGAGCGCCGTGCGCGCCGGCGATCCCGCCGATCAGCGCCGCGCCGGCGACGAGCGCGACGATCGGCGGCGTGCCCGACTTCGGCCCGTCCGCGTAGCCTTGCACGCGCGAACAGATCGCCGCCGCGGCGACGAGCCCCGCGACCGCGGCACAGGCGAAGAGCAGCGCGCCGAGCGCGACGTGCGGGTTCAATGTCCGATCATCTGCGCGGCAACCGCGCCGAAGATCATCACGAAGAGCGCCGGCAGCATGCAGATCGCCATCGGGAACGTCATCGTGACGGGGAGCTGGTTCGCGATCTCCTCGGCGCGCATCATCCGGTGCTCGCGCGCCTCGGTCGCGAGCTGATCGAGGATCCCGGCGATGTCGCCGCCGAGCTTCTCCGCCTGCACGATCGCGGTGACGGTGGTGGTGAGCTCGACGACGTCGCAGCGCGCGGCCATCGCGGCCAGCGCCTCCGCGCGCGAGCGGCCGACGCGAATGTCGGAGAGCGCCGCGAGGAGCTCGTCGCGGAACGGTCCCCGCACCGCGTCGACCGCGGCGGCGAACGCGCCGTTGAGCGCGATCCCGGCCTCGACCGTCGTCGATACAAGATCCAAGAAATCGGGGAGGGAGTTGCGGATGCGCTTCTTGCGCTCGGCGATCGCGCCGTCGAGCATCGAGGTCGGCGCGATCGCGCCGGCGAGCGCGAGCAGCACCGGCAGCATGAACATGTAGAGCTGCGTCTTGTGCAGCACGAACGGGATCAGCAGCCCGACGAACAGGCCCGCGCCGGACGCCACGATCGAATGCATCATGTAGCGCCCGGGCGTCGTCTTGTACCAGCCGGCCTGCACCAGCCGCCGCTCGAGATTCGTCCGCCCGCGCTCGTCGAAGAAGCGCGCGAAGAGACCCAGCTCGGCCTTGCGGTCCGCCTCGATCCCCGACTTGTCGAGCTCCGCGACGGTGCGCTGCACCGCCGAGCGGTGCACGAGGATCGTGACGGCCAGGTACCCCAGGATCGCGGCCGAGACCGCCGCGGCGAGGACGACGATCAGCACCATATCAGATCTCGAACTTCATGATCCGGCGCAGCATCATCACGCCCGAGAGCTCGAGGAAGAGCACGCCGACCATCACCATGTGCCCGGTCCCGGTGAACAGCAGCGCGTGGCGCATCTTGGCGTTCAGCCCGATGATCAGCAGGCCGACGATCACCGGCAGCATCGAGATCACCCAGGCCGTCATGCGCCCCTCGGCGGTGAGCGCGCGCATCTTGCGGAAGACGCGGCGGCGCTCCTTGATCGTCCCGGCGAGATGCTCCAGCACCTTGGCGAGATTGCCGCCGGTCTGCGACTGCACGCGGATCGCGCGGACCATCATGGCGCACTCGTCGCTCGGCATCCGCCGCGCCAGCCCGTCGAGCGCGTCGTGCACGGAGAGACCGATGTTCGCCTGGCCGAGGACGCGCATGAACTCCGTCTTCGCCGGATCGTCGAGCTCGTCGATTACCAGGACGAGGGACTGCCGCAGGCCGAGGCCCGCGCGCAGTCCGCTCGCCATGAGCCGCAGCACCAGCTCGAGCTGGTCCGCGAACTTTCCGAGGCGCTTGCGGCGCTTCTGCGCCACCATCGCCTCCGCGCCGCACGCCGCGGCGGTCAGCGCGATCGGGAAGAGCAGCGCGCCGATGACCGGATTCGGCTTCATGAACATCACGAGCAGGAACCACAGCCCGACCGCGGCGCCGAGGATCCCCAGCAGCACCTCCTCCGCGCGCACGCGGACGTCGGCCTGCTCGAGCGCGAGCCGGTACTGCTCGGCGAACGGGCGCAGCGGCGCCGTGATGCGCTGCCAGAACGACGCCAGCACGAGCCCGAGCGTCCCGACGACGCCGATCATGATCGCGAACGGGAGGACGTTCACCATGACGAGACCGCCGAGAGCTGGTTCGCGCCGAGATCGCTCAGCTCTTTGAAGTTGAACGAGACGCCGAACTCCGCGAAGCGGCGCAGGCAGTCCGGCTGCACGCCGGTGAACTCGAAGTGGCCGACGACCTTGTTGTTCTTGTCGAGACCGCGCTGCTTGTAGCGCACGATCTCCTGCATCGTCACGATGTCGCCTTCCAGGCCGGCGATCTCGGAGATCCCGACGACCTTGCGCGAGCCGTCGCGCATGCGCGCGATGTGCACGACGAGGTCGATCGCGCTCGCGACCTGGTCGCGGATCGCGCGGATCGGCAGCTCGAAGCCCGCCATCATCACCATCGTCTCGATGCGCGAGAGCGAGTCGCGCGCGCTGTTCGCGTGGATCGTGGTGAGCGAGCCGTCGTGGCCGGTGTTCATCGCCTGCAGCATGTCGAGCGCCTCGGCGCCGCGGCACTCGCCGACGATGATCCGGTCCGGCCGCATGCGCAGCGCGTTGCGGACGAGGTCGCGGATGCGCACCTCGCCGGAGCCCTGCAGGTTCGCCGGGCGCCCTTCGAGGCGCACGACGTGCGACTGGTTGAGCTTGAGCTCCGCCGCGTCCTCGATCGTCACGATGCGGTCGCCCTCGGGGATGAACGAGGAGAGCACGTTGAGGAACGTCGTCTTGCCGGAGCCGGTGCCGCCGCAGATGACGAGGTTCAGCCGCGCCTCGACCGCCGCGCGGAGGAAGTCGAGCATCGCGCCGTCGATCGCGCCGATGTTGACGAGATCGTCGGGTGCGAGCCGGTTCTTCCCGAAGCGCCGGATCGTGAGCGTCGGGCCGTCGAGCGAGAGCGGCTCGATGATCGCGTTGACGCGCGAGCCGTCGGGGAGGCGCGCGTCGACCATCGGGACCGCCTCGTCGATGCGGCGGCCGAGCGGCGCGATCATCCGCTCGATCACGACCCGCAGCTGGCGGTCGTCGCTGAAGCGCTTGTTGGTGCGCTCGATCTTGCCGTTCCGCTCGACGAAGACGTTGCCCGGGCCGTTGACCATCACCTCGGTGACGTCGCCCTGCGCGAGCAGCTCCTCGAGCGGGCCGTAGCCCAGCGCCTCGTCGATGATCTCCTGGCGGACCCGCGCCAGCTCCTCGGCGGAGAAGACCGCCGGATAGGTGTCGAGGATCTCGCGGACGATCGTGTCGATCTGCGCGCGCAGCTCGGCGAGCTTCTTCGGCTCGTCGAGCGCGCTGCTCGCCGCGACGACGTCGAGCCGCTGCGCGAGCGCGTCGTGGATCTCGGTCTTGAGCAGATCGCGCGCGGTGCGCTCCATCGTCGCGACGATGTGCGCCTCGCTCGCGGCGCCCGACGCCATGTCCTCGGGCTTCGCGTCGCCCTTCGGGCGGCGGTTCGACGCGCGGCGGTCGCCGAGCGGCGTCCGCGCCGACGGCTTGAGCGGTTCGACGTCCTCGGGGACGGGGAGCCCGACCAGCGTGGAGGCGAGCGTCTCGATCTGCTTCTGGTAGCGGCGGTCGCCGATCTGCGGGACGTTGCCGAGCAGCCGCGAACCGAGCGCGCGCTCGACCTCGTCGGGCCGGACGGCGGCGCGCGTGTCGCGCTGGTTCAGCACGAGGTAGACGCGCGAGGCGGGGATCCCGAAGCGCGCGAGCTCGGTCTGCACCGCGCGCGCGCTGGTG
The DNA here is from genome assembly GCA_036264835.1 of Candidatus Elarobacter sp. Lineage (GTDB taxonomy): Bacteria > Vulcanimicrobiota > Vulcanimicrobiia > Vulcanimicrobiales > Vulcanimicrobiaceae > Vulcanimicrobium. The sequence goes on along the minus strand of DATAQE010000028.1, from coordinate 6,103 downwards.
ACGCCGAGCAGCGTCGGCTCGACGACGACGATGAAGTGCGCGGCGTGGACGACGAACGGCCGGACCGCCGCGGCGTAGGGCTGCGGCGAGTCGACGATCACGAACTCGGTCGTCTCGCGCACGTCGTTCAGGATCCCGGCGACGTGGTCGGGCATCAGCGTGAACGCGCCGTCGATCGAGGCGGTGAACTCGATCCCGGCGACGTCGTTGAGGATCGTCGCGGAGGCGAGGTTCCCGCCGATACGGCCCGAGTCGAAGCTGCGGACGCTGTCGGTCAGCACCGCGACGCAGCGGCGCCCGCTGAAGTCGGCGTCGACGAGGCCGCAGGCCTTCGTCTCGCGGAGGACGCGGATGAGCTCGACGCAGAGCGTGGTGGCGCCGACGCCCCCCTTCGCCCCGATGACGACCGCGATCGTACCCTTCATCGTGCCGTCCTCAGTGCGCGCCCTGGACGACGCGGTCGCCCTCGATCACCGCGACCGGCGCGACCGTCGGCTTCGGGACCGGGGTGGCCTGCGCGACGGGCGGGCGCGCGGGGGCGAGCAGCGAGGGGAGGAGCTGCTGCAGCGGGTTCGCGGCCATCGGGCGCGTCGCCGGCGCGGCCTGGCCGGCGGTCAGCGTGAGCTTCTCGGCGGGCGCGCTGTGCAGGCTCTCCTTCGGCGAGCGGAGCGCGAGGCGGAGCATCGTGTTGACGTCGGCGAGCGCGAGGAGGTCGGCTTGCTGGCGGTTCACCTCGAGCGTCGCGGTCGCATAGGCCGCGTTCGAGGACGAGGTGCCGTCGGGGGAGGGCGTCGCGCCGGGGTCCGTCATCGTGCCGACGGAGAGGACCGTCGCGCCGCGGATGATCGTCACCGACTTCGGCGCCTGGTCGCCGCGCGCGAGCGTCGTCGCGATGACGTCGACCTTGTCGCCGGCCTGGATCAGGTTCGAGACGCCTTTGACGCGGTCGAGCGCGATCGCGACGGCGCGCATCCCGACGTGGACGCGGCCGGGGAGCCCCGAGGCGGTGTAGTGGATCAGCTTCGACTGCGTGAGCGCGCTGCCGGCCGGGATCTCGTTGGCGGCGACCGAGCCGATCGCGAGCGCAGGCGCCATGATCGCGTCCGGATCGACCGCGTCGGAGGGCCGCGTCGTGCGGGCCAGCATCTCGGCGGTGATCACCGCGTGCGCCGGGATCTTTTTCGCGGCGACCAGGATCACGGTCTTCGCGACGGGCGCGTTGGCGTGCCCGACCGAGGCGAGATAGTTGTACGTGAGGACGCCGGTACCGACCGCGAGCACGCCGGCGACCGAGAGGGCGATCGTGCGCGTGTCTAGCGGACGAGCAAGAACGCTGGACATAGGAGTGCCACCCACAAGAAGAGGGCGCCGCCGGCGGCGGCGACTCCGTACGGGAGCCGTTCACCGGTTTGCGGCAGCTGCCGAGTGATCAGCACCGTCACCATCCTATGCGACGACGCGAGCCAGTAGAGTGAGAGAAGTCCTCCGCACAGCGCGGTGTACAGAAGGTAGTCCGCCGCGAGGGCGGGGGTCAGCCCGCAGCATCCTGCCGCGAGCAGCTTGACGTCGCCGCCGCCGAACCACCCGCGCGCGAACGCGACCGTTCCGAGAGCGAGCAGGACGGCGAGCATCAGGAGCGCCGTCAGGGCGCCCGGGAGCCCGCGCGTCGCCCCGGCCAGCACGACGCCCGCCACCGCGAGCGCGCCGGTCAGCGCGTTCGAGATGCGGCGTGCGCGCACGTCGCTCACCGCAGCCGCGACCGCGGCTGCGGCGAGGACCGGGACGAACGGCGTCATTATGAAGGCGGCTGGATCTTGGTCGCGATCGCGTTGAACGTGTCGCTGACCTTGCCGCCGAGCGTGGTGATGGCGACGATCGCGGCGACCGCGATCAGGGAGACGACGAGGCCGTATTCCACGAGGGTCGCGCCTTCGTCGTCCTTCAGCATGGCGAGAAACGAAGTCGTCACGGAGAGCTCCTTAGTGTTCACGATTTGTCTTTGGGCAAGTGGTCGAAGAGGTCCGAATCGATGTTCGGGTTGGGCGCGGCCATGGTGACGTGCGCCGAGGCAGGGCTGACCCCGGGCAGCGAGGTCACGGTGACCGTGACGTAGCTGCCGCGGGGCATCGCCGGTGCGACGGGGAGCGTCGCATGGAACGTGCCGTCGGTCTGGACGGTGACCCGTCGCAGCAGCACGTCCGGAAGATCGCGAGAGATCGAGCCGACGAGTGTGATGGTCACGGGCACGGAAGCGGGTGCCGTCCCGTCGATCGATATGGCCTCGCGACCCGTCACCTGTCGCGCCGTTACGGTAAGCGAACCGCTTGCCGATGCGGGCCCGGAGACGGGTCCGGTGCGCGCGCCCTCCATGGCACGCACATCCGGGTTGGCTCCGGCTAACGCACGCAGCTCCGACACGACGTCGCCGGGGACGGTGAGGTCACCGTTCTCGTAGACGGGTGCTTCGCTGGCGTACGCCACGCGTTCGTTGATCTCGTAGCGGCGGTTGCCGGGTCGGAGGACGACGGTGAGGCCGGGGCGCGAGAGCGTGACCTCCGATGCGGACGCCGACCACGCATAGACGTAGCCTGCACCCTGAGCCACCCGCATGAGCGGGGTTCCGGTGTGGGCGGTAGCCGGAGCGGCCAGGAGCACCATTGCGACCGAAGTCGCGCCGAGGCGCCGCATCGAAAGAGTCACGGCCGGGTCATACCGCCGTTAGGACCTTCGACTCGCGTGAACGTGGGAACTTTTACGCATCGTCGACGGGACGTTGACGCGTTGACGCGATTCCGACGGGGAGAACGAACGCGGATGAAACCGTTGGCTTGGCTTCCGCCTTTCGTCGCGTCCGTTGCCATCGCCGCCCCGGCGTTCGCGCAACCTATCGCAGCGATCTCGCTCCCTTCGGGGCGCTCGACGACGATCGACGCGCCCGGCCTGACCCGCGTCGCGGTCGGCGACGGCCGGATCGCCGGCGTGGTGCCGGTCGGGACGGGTCAGGTCATCGTCAATGCGAAGGCGCCCGGCCACACGACCGTGCTCGTGTGGGCGAACGGCACCCGGCGCGAGTACGACGTGACGGTCACCGAGCAGACCCTGGACGATCTCGCGCAGATGATGCGGATGACGATCAACCTGCCGTCGGTCTCGGTCGACCCGGTCGGCCGCGCGCTGGTGGTGAAGGGCGACGTGACGGACCAGGTGCAGGCGAACCGCGTCGCCGACGTCGTCGGCCGCTTCGCCACGCTGGCCAAGAATCAGAAGTACGACATCGTCAACGCGGTGACGGTCTCGCGGCCGCTCGGCGCGCTGCAGGCCGAGCTCGAGCGCGAGACCGGCGCCCGCGACGTGCGCGTCGACTACGACAACAAGGGCAACGTGATGGTGAGCGGGCGCGTGCGCGACCGCGCCGCCGCGGAGGCCGTCCTCCAGCGCGTCCGCGGGCTCGCCGGCGCGAACCTCGCCGCCGACGGGAAGATCATCGACCGCCTCGCGCTCGACCTGAACCAGCAGGTCGACACGCACGTCTACATCCTCGAGATCGACAAGACGGTGCTCTCGCAGCTCGGGATCCGGCTGCAGGGCGCGTTCGTCAATCCCAGCGGCGTCGTGCAGTACAACGACCCCAGCTTCCCGATCTTCGAGAACCCGCCCGACGTCGGCGCGCCGGGCAAGGGGACGGTCATCGGGCGCTTCATCCGCGCGGAGTTCCTGGCGCCGACGCTCGACGCGCTGCTGCGCAACGGCAACGCGCGCATCCTCTCCTCGCCCGACCTGCTCACGATGCCGGGGACGAACGCGCAGTACCTGGTCGGCGGCGAAGTCCCGTACGTCGTCTCGAGCAACCTCGGGACGTACAACGTACAGTTCAAGCAGTACGGCGTGCTCCTCAACGTCACGCCGACGATCCTCCCCGACGGCGCGATCGAGTCGAAGATCACCCCCGAAGTCAGCGACCTCGACTTCCAGAACGGGATCACGGTCGGCGGCCTCGTGCTGCCCTCGTTCAAGACGAGCCGCATCACGACCGACGTCGTGACCAAGCCGGGCGAGAGCATCGTGATGGCCGGGCTGCTGCGCCGCCAGGAGCAGCGCAACGTCGACAAGATCCCGGGGCTGGGCGATCTGCCGATCCTCGGCAAGCTGTTCCGCTCGACGCGCTACCAGAAACAGGAGACGGACGTCGTGTTCGTCATGACGCCGGAGGTGATCACGCGATGACGCTCCTTGCCGCGATGCTGCACGACGAAGAGGCGGCCTCGATGACCGAGTACGCGCTGGTGCTCGCGCTGATCGCGGTCGTCGCGATCGTCGGGCTCAACAACGTCTACAACGCGGTCTCCGCGACGCTGAACTACGTCACGGACAAGCTCACGGCCGCGCAGACCGGGTCGTGAAGGCGTCTCGGGGAGCGGCGGTCCCCGAGACCGCGGTCGTGCTCGGCGTGATCCTCACACTGCTGTTCGGCACGTTCGAGCTCGGGATCATCGGGCTCGCGCAGCTCGGCGGCGACGGCGCGGCGTACGTCGCGGCGCACGCCTCGGTGCTCGGCAACGACCCGAACGCGGCGATCCAAGGCCCGTTTCCGACCGTCGCGCAGAACGCGACGGTGAGCATCCAGCAGTCGCAGCCCGACACGACGAACGTGCCGGTCGACTACAACGTCGCCGCGCAGTCGAACCGCCACGGCGGCGCGCAGGTCGTGCGCCCGACCCACACGCAGGCGACGATCACCAACGCCGGCGTCGGGATGGGGAACGTCCTGCCGTCGACCACGCTCTCGAGCGCGGTGATCGAGGCGAACATGATGGTCTCCGGGGTCGGCTTCGACATCTTCGGCGACCCGCTCAACTCGAGCGCCGACTTCCAGAACTCCAAGTCGTACTTCAACGACGACGGGAACGCGCCGCCGTACCACATCGGCTTTCGCTACCTCTTCCACTGCACGCCGACCCCCGGCCAAGGCTGCCAGGGAAACGCGCAGATCTACGACTCGGGTTTCGCGGAGTATCTCGACGGCAGCAACTGGGGCCTGCAGCAGAACGGCATCCAGCCCGGCGCGGTGTACGGCGCGATGACGATCCACCAGCAAGTCTACGCGCAGATCGCGCAAAAGCTCGCGTCGATGTCGTTCCCGGCGAACTACGACGCGAGCGGCAGCGTCCTCGATCCGAACCAGAACTGCCTCAAGACGGTGAACGGCTGGGACATCGCGATCCCGCCGGGCTACACGGTCGGCACGACGTCGATCGGCACGTATCCCTTGAATCCGACGAACACGAGCCCGGGATGTTCCTGACGAAGATCGCGCTCGCGCGCTCGCGCGGCCAGACGCTGCCGATCTGGGCGCTCGGGATCGCCGCTGCGCTCGTGCTCGCGTTCGCCGCGCTGCAGTACGGCGAGGTGCTGCGCTGGCAGGTGCGCGCGCAGAACGCCGCCGACGCCGCCGCGGTCGCCGCGCTCTCGGTGCAGACACAGACCTGGAACCAGCAGCTCGCGCTCGTCTACGCCGCCTCGGTCGAGGAGTGGCGGATCAAGAACCTCCTCAACGCGCTGCAGGCGGCGGCGTACGCGGATCCGGGCTGCACCAGCGGCGGAAGCAGCTGCCAGGTAGCGTACGACGCGCTCAAGCAGCAGTACTACCGCGCCGTGCAGCGTTACACGACCGACGTCCAGCTCGTCAGCCGCACCTCACAGTACACCTTCACGCAGGCGCAGTCGGACGCGAAAGCGATCGTCGCGAGCCTGCAGGCGCACTGCGGCGAGAGCGGCGGCGGCGACTGCGCGTTCACCTACAACGTCGTGAGCGTCGTTCCGCGCCCGACCGTCAACGACGTCGAGCAGTCAGCCGGAGTGTGGGTCGTCAACAACGGGACGCAGGCCGGCGTGAAGCAAGACTACATGCCGGCGCAGATCGAGATCGTCACCTGCGCGAAGGTCGCGCCCGTCGTCCCGGCCTTCCTCAACTTTCAGCCGCCGACGTTCACCGCGATCGGCCGCGCCGCCGCGACCTCGGCGATGGTGACGCAGGAGTGGATCCAGCCCGGGACGATCGTCAACCCGCTGACCGGGAACGCGTTCCAGGCCCCCGAGACGATGG
>DATAQE010000193.1:0-4415 GCA_036264835.1 Candidatus Elarobacter sp. | reverse complement strand
GGATGCTCGCCGATTTGTTCGTGCACTAGGCTCCCTGTTGTCGGACTGATCGGTGGTATGCGAGCGCGTACAGCGCGATCGTCCGGTAATCGCCGAAGCGATACGCGACTGCTACCGGGACGATGCCGACCGCGAAGATGCGTGCTTGAGCGTAGAGGGCGAAGATCGCGCGGTTACTGCGGCCGTCGAGCAGCCGTTCGTTCGCGCGCATCGTCGCCAACATGTTCAGGACGCCGAGCACCCCGCCCAGAGCCAGCTGAAGGCCGGCGACCGGGTCCCGCAGCGTCGCGAGGGCGACGAGCGGGCTGAGGAACACGAGCGTCCGCACGGAGATCAGCCGTTTGCGGGCATGGTATGCCAGCACCTCGGCCGTCGGGTCGGCGCCGCCTCTATTGTGGACGTCGAGGAGCCCGCCCTCCTCGACGTTTCTCGCATTCAGCGTCAATTCGACCTCAAAAAGGGCCGTAAGGCGGCGGCGATCGCGATGATTCCGAGCACCAGGCCTCCGAGGAGCCCTAGCGCTACCCACCAGCTTGCCCCGGTCGCGCGCCAGAGAAACAGCCCGAGCAGGAAGCCGCCGACGACCGTCCCGGTGAACGCGCCGGCCGCCGCGAGCAGCCGGCTCACGCCGCGGCCGGCGGCGGGACGAACTCGTCCGGGGCCGGCGCGTCGCGCAGCACGTGCAGCAGCCAGCCGACGATCCGCTCGCCCGCGCGACCGTCGCCGTACGGGTTCGAGGCATGCGCCATGCGGGCGTAGAGCAGCTGGTCGGTGAGGAGCCGCCGCGACCACTCCACGATGTCGGCGTACTGCGCGCCGATGAGGCGGAGCGTCCCGCTCTCGAGGCCCTCGGGGCGCTCGGTCTCGCGGCGCATGACGAGGACCGGCTTGCCGAGCGTCGGGGCCTCCTCCTGGAGCCCGCCGGAGTCGGTCAGCACGAAGTGCGAGCTCGCGACGGCGGCGACGGTCTCGGCGTAGTTCAGCGGCTCGACGAGGCGGACACCCTCGGTGCCGTCGAGGACGCGGTGGACGATCGGGGCGACCCCGGGCGAGGGGTGGACCGGCCAGACGATCTGCGGCCGTTCGGGAAAGCCGGCGATCGTGCCGGCGGCGCGGGCGATCCCCTCGATCAGGCCGTGGTTCTCGCGCCGGTGCGCGGTGACGAAGATCATCGGGCGGGCGGGGTCGAGGCCGTCGAGCGAGGGGGTCGCGATGCCGTCCTCGCGGACGCGCCGCTCGGTGGCGAGGAACGCGTCGATCACGGTGTTCCCGGTGACGACGACGTGCGCGTGATCGGTGCGCTCGGCGAGCAGGTTCGACTTGGCGCGCGCGGTCGGCGCGAAGTGGAACGAGGTCAGCACGCCGGTGAGCCGGCGGTTCGCCTCTTCCGGATACGGCTCGGCGATCGTCGAGGTGCGCAGGCCGGCCTCGACGTGGCCGACCGGGATCTTCTGATAGAACGCTGCGAGTGCGGCGGCGGTGGACGTGGTGGTGTCGCCGTGGACCAGCACGACGTCCGGACGCGCTTCCGCGAGGACGCGCTCCATGCCGATCAGGACGCGCGTCGTGATGTCCGTCAGCGACTGCGCCGCGGTCATGACGTCGAGATCATACTGAGGAACGATCCCGAAGAGCTGCAGCACTTCGTCGAGCATCTCGCGGTGCTGCGCGGTGACGCAGACGATCGGCTCGACGCCGGGCCGCGCGGCGTACAGCGCGTGCACGACCGGCGCCATCTTGATCGTGTCCGGCCGCGTCCCCATCACGGCCATCACGCGGAGCGGGCGGTTCACGCGAAGTGCAGCGGCACGTACCCGCTCGTGAGCAGCAGCGCGACGAGCCCGAGCGCGATGCAGACGGCGTAGATCAGCAGCACCGCTTGCCGGACGTTCAGCCCGAAGCGGAAGATCAGCTGGTGGTGGAAGTGCCCGCGGTCGGCTTCGTAGATCTTCTTGCCGGCGCGGGTGCGGCGCACGATTGCGGCCGCGGTGTCGAGCACCGGCAGCGCGAGCACGACGAGCGGCACGAGCAGCGAGATCGCGAACGCGGTCTTGCTCGCGCCGATGATCGAGACCGTCGCGAACACGTACCCGATGAAGAGCGCGCCCGAGTCGCCGAGGATGATCTTGGCGGGATTCCAGTTGTAGCGCAGAAAACCGAGCGCACCGCCGGCGAGCGCGGCGAGGATGAGCGCGATCTCCGGATGACCGCGCTGCAGGTCGATCACGATGAGCGACGCGGCGGAGATCACCGTGAGCCCCGAGAGCAATCCGTCGAGGCCGTCGATGAAGTTGATGGCGTTCATCATCCCGAGATACCAGACGAGCGTGAGCACGATCGTGAGCCACTCGAAGTGGTGCGGGAAGTAGACCGGCGGGCCGTGCGGGTTCAGCGGGTTCGTGAAATACGGCGTGATCACGAAACCGTAGAGCATCGAGATCGCCGCGACGACGGCTTGCGCGAGCAGCTTCGTCCGCGGCGCCATCCCCATCACGTCGTCCCAGATGCCGACCATGAGGACGAGCGTGCCGCCGAAGATCAGGCCGATCATGTCGTGGAGGTTCCCGAGCCCCTCCGCGAGATGGTTCGGGTTGCCGTACTGTCCGGTCTTGATGAGATAGCCCAACGCGGCGAACAACGCTAGCGCGAACCCAAGGTAGACCGCGATCCCGCCGATGCGCGGCTTCGGCTGGTCGTGCATTCGCCGCTCGCCGGTCGCGTCCAGCATCCCGACGTTGAGCGCGAGCTTCCGGACGTACGGCGTGGTGAACAGCGCCGTCGCGAAGGCGATCAGCGCGACGGCCAGGACGACGAGCGGGCTCACGCCGGTGCTTTCGCCGTCTCGGGGACGAACCGCTCGAACGGGATCCCCGCCTCGCGCAGGAGCATCTCGGCGACCTCGTCCGGATAGGCGTCCCGGTACACGATCCGCTCAACCCCGGCGCTGATGAGAAGTTTCGTGCACCCCGCGCACGGCTGGTGCGTGCAGTACGCCGTCGCCCCCTGGGTGCTCACCCCGTGGAGAGCCCCCTGCACGATCGCATTCGCCTCGGCATGCGTCGCCCGCAGGCAGTGCCCGTCCACCATGGTGCACCCGACGTCGAGGCAGTGGGGAACGCCGCGCGGCGCCCCGTTGTAGCCGGTCGTCAGAATGCGGTGGTCCCGGGTCAGCACGGCGCCGACGCTCGCGCGCGGGCAGGTCGCCCGGGTAGCGACCGTCCGCGCGATCTCCATGAAGTACTCGTCCCAGCCGGGACGCGCTACACCGTTTATTGCTTGAACTCCGGAAATTCGCTCGTCCTCGTGCACCCGAGGTCCGTTTATTCGGCGGACGTCCGCCTCCGACCGCCCCGCGTTACTGTCGGGGTCAACCCCAAATTGACGGACGAAAGCCGGATGGGCCTGCCGCCCTGAGAAGGCTTGGTGATGTAGTCGTGAGACGCCGGATTCTTGGCTGGCAAGACCCAGGAGGAGGTCTCGGGAGGCCGCCGGGATTTCGGTTCAGTTTCTTCGCCGAGTCGAGCGTGGGACGGGAAACCCGCCTTTTTTAACGCTCCGAAGCCTGGCTCAAGCGTTCGGAACCTCGGTCGCCGGCCTGACGGCAGATGCAGACGCGAACTAGGTGCCTTAGGTGTACACCGGAGGGCCGAGCCTGAGCGTGCCGGCGCCAGATCGTGATCGGGTGCCCGCCGTGCCAGGGTTTGAGGCCGGATGCGGGAAGCCTGTTCACAATCGTGGCCACCGCAATGAAGACGAGGGCCGACGCGAACGATGTCTCCCGCATCGTCGAGATCCTAGCCGCAAGGTACTATCTGGCGGGCCTTGGGCGTTCGCGGTCGGATCGCCGGACTGTTAACACTCCGAACCTGACCGAGCGCGGTAGTGCGGTCGCGAAGCGCCTCGGCCACCTTACAGCCTCACTCGAGGCCTTCGGCCCCGATGTAATCAAGCACCTCGATACGCACGCCCGTAAGGTCTGTGCCCCACGACCGAAATGCGGCGCCTGCCCACTGGTGTCGTTTTGCCCGACAGGTGTGAAGGCGCTGTCCAAGCTGCGCGATGGCCGGCCAGTCGTGGTGGACTTGTTTGGCGGCGCCGGCGGGATGGGCTACGGCTTCCGCCTCGCGAAATTCCGAGTAGGGCTCGCCGTGGAGTGGGACCGTGACGCTGCCCAGTCCTACCGGCTGAACAACCCCGGCGTACCCGTACTCGAAATGAACGTCGGCCGTTTGAACGCTTCGGTAGTGCGGCGTTTCATCGGAAAGAATCCCGATGTCGTATGCGCAGGCCCGCCATGCCAAAGCTACTCGCTTGCCGGACACCGTGCGGACGACGACCCTAAGCATCATCTGTTCCGCCACGTGCTTGCTCTTGCGCGTGTTCTCAAGCCGAAAATGATCGTCATCGAGAACGTC
>DATAQE010000181.1:0-4819 GCA_036264835.1 Candidatus Elarobacter sp. | reverse complement strand
GCGTCGACCGGCTGGGCGCTCGCGCAGATCCTCGCGCTGTGGTGGCTCTGGCGCTCGGGGGCCGGTGCGCGCATCCGCGACGCGATGCGCCGCCGCACCCGCAACCGCACAGCGCACCGCGCCGTGTTCGGAGCGGTGATCGGCATCATTGCGCCGCTCGCCGCGCTGCCGTTCGCGTTCGTCAGCTACCGCGTCGGGTTCAACGCGGGCGTCACCGACGAGACGCTCGGGCATTGGTTCCTCGACTACGGCGTGCGCGTGCTGTTCGACGCGCTGCTCGGCGCGCTGATCGTCTCCCTCGTCCTCGCGCTCGTCGAGCGCGTGCGCGTCTGGTATCTCGTGCTGATGGCGTTCTTCTATCTCGGCGGGATCGCGGGCGTCGCGCTCGCGCCGGTGCTGCCGATCGGCCCTGCGCACAAGACGACCCCGAACGCCGTCGTCGCGATCGCGACCGAGACGGCGCGCGCGCTCGGCGTCCCGGGGACGCCGGTGGACGTGCTCGCGACCGCGCGCCACAGCAACGGGATGACGGTGCGCGCGGCCGGGATCGGACCGAGCTCGCGGGTGCAGCTCGGCGACGTCACGCTCCTGCATCTGACTCCACCGGAGCTGCGCGTCGCGCTCGCAAACGCGTACGCGCACGTCCGCTTCGGCGACTCGATGCGCCTGACGCTGATGGCGGTGACGCTGTTCGTCGTGAGCGCCGCGATTGCGGTGCTGCTCAGCGACCGCGTCGGCTTCCGCCGCGACGACGACGCGCTCTCGCGCCTCGCGCTGGTCGGCGTCTTCCTCGGCCTCGTGCTCGTCGTCGCGTACCCGCTCTACAACGCCTACGCGCGGAACCTCGTCACGCGCGCCGACCACACCGCGCTCGCCGCCACGAATGACCGCCCCAACACCGTGCGCGCGCTCGTGCGCTACGCCGACGACGATTTGGTCCCGCTCTGCGACCGCCGCTCGATTCGCTGGTATTTCGACGAACGCCCCGCGCTCGGCGGCCGCATCGCCGAAACGGCCGGCACCGCCGACCCCTGCCCCGGCGGCGGCCCCGCCCCCGCGACTTCGCCCTCGCCGTAGCGGCGGGGGTTCAGCCGGGCATGTGGAGGACGCCGGCGAGGGAGCTGACGCGCGTGTAGCCTTGCGGGACGGTGAAGAGGTTGTCGGCGGGGTCGTCGCGCTGCACGTCGGTCAGGTCGAGCTTCGCGGTGCCGCCGAACGCCTGCGGCGTCGCGGGGACGCTCTGCAGCGTGATCTGCACCGGGAAGTCACCGAGGTCGTCGGCGAGCGCGAGCTGCGCGTGATAGTTCTCGAGCGGCTTGCCGGGGAGCTGGCGGCGCATCTGCACGTCGAGCGAGGTCGCGGGATGGCCGTTCACCGTCGTGTGGCCGACGAGCTGGATCGTCGCGCTCTGTACGTTGCGCAGCGCGCCCGCGATCCCGGCGAGCGCCGCAAGCGGATCGCCCGACGCCGCGCCCCCGCCGTTCGAGACCGCCGGGCCGGGCGGCGCCGGACCGCGCTGCGGCGTCTCGCTGTAGAACGTCTTGTTGGCGTTCGACCACGCGCTGAGCGTGCCGCTCGCGCCGTCGTAGAGCATGCTCACGCCGCCGGGCCCGATGAGCGTCGCCGCCAGCGAGCTGAGATCGCCGCTCGTCCCCGGGAACCCGAGCGAGAGCACGTCGAGCCGGTACATCGAGCCCTTGTGGTAGAGCGCGACGCGGCCGCCGACGTTGACCGGCGAGCCTTGGACGTTCGCCTGAACGACGAGCGTCCCCGACGAGCGAAGGCCGGGGATCGCGGCGTTCGGCGTGGCGGCGAGCAGGGTGGGGGAGGCGAGGACGAGGGCCGCCGAGGCGGCGAGTGCGCGCAAGTTCATCCGGTGTACACGGTACCCGCGACTTGCGTCCCGAGGTGCCGTGCGGTCAAGAACTCCACGATCGCCGCGTGCGCGACGCGCCCGTCGCAGATCTGCGCCGCCCCGACGCCCCCGCGCACGCCGAGCGCCGCGGCCCGGATCGCGTTTCGGAGGTCTTCGGCGAGCGAGCGGTCCTCCGCGATCAAGAGCGCCTCGGCCGGCGTGAGCTGCTCGACGAGCATGCGGGTCTTCACGTCGATCACCCCGCCCTGGTCGTGGAAGAAGATCGCTCGCGCCGCGCCGACCGCGCGGGCCAGCGCCTGCGCGACGTCGTCGGCCGCGACGGCGACGTCGGTGCCCGTGAATCCGAACGCGGTCGGCTCGATCACCGGGACGTACCCCGCGTCGAGGAGCGTGCGGAGCAGCTTGGCGTCGACGTTCCCGATCGTCTCGCCCGGGGCGGCGGGGATCATCCCGGCGTCGGCGCCCGAGAGGCCCACGGCGGCGTCGCCGCTGCGGTTCATCGTGCGGACCACCGCCCGCGCGGCGTCCTGGGTCGGGGCGACCACGACCGGCCGCATCCCGAGGTTCCCGAGGAAGACCAGGTCCCCGAAGAACGTGGCACCCTCCGCGCCGAGCGTCGCTTCGTCGACGCGGATCACCATCGTGCGTCCGTTGAGATCCATCGTGTCCTCCCTGTTTCCCGAATCAACGTCCGCGGACGCCTGATCGGTTCACCGAAGGCTAGGCAACCAGCCCGCCATCACGGGCGGCTTCGGCCGCAGGCCGAAACGCGAAGGGTTCGGGCGTCAGCCCGAACCCCCTAGTCGGCGAACTCTTCGACGTAGAAGACTTCGCCGTCGCCGGCGGCGACGACCGCGACGCCGATCCGGCGGGGGTGGGGGTCGACGATGTTGGCGTAGTGCCCCGGGCTGGTCAGGAAGGCTTCGTTGGCGTGCGGCTCGTCCTGGTCGAACGCCATGTTCTCGGCGGCGAAGCGATAGCGGAAGTTCGCGGCGCGGAGGCGGTCCTGGAAGGTCACGCCGTTCGGGTCGGTGTGCCCGAAATAGTGGCGCACCGCCATCTGCTGAGCGACCTGCATCGCGAACTGGGAGAGGCCGTCGTCGGGCGCCAACGGCGCGAGGCCGCGGCGCGCACGGGCGACGTTGACGTCTCGGACGAGCGCCCGCTCGTCTGCCTGCACCACGACCGGCCGGTGCGGCCGGATATAGGCAAGCTCAATGCAGTCTTGTTCGGACGCCGTCGCCGCTAGCGGGAGTAGCGAGACGAGCGCCGCGACAAACGCGACAACCCGATGCATATCAAAAACATCGGGCGGGATCGTTCAGACTTTAGCGTTCACGAGATTCATGGCGGCCGTCACACCGCGGGTTAACCAAAGCTCGACACCGGCGACGGCGCGGTCGACGATCGCAGGGAGTTCCTGCGTTTCCGTTGCTGAGAAATTCCCGAGAACGCGATCGATCGCGTCGGGATCGTGACCGCGTCCGATCCCGATGCGAAGTCGCGGAAAGTCCTGTCCGAAAACTTCGATTAGGGACTTTAGTCCGTTGTGTCCGCCGCTCGATCCGTTCGCGCGCATGCGCAGCGTTCCGAACGGCAGATCGAGGTCGTCGACGACGACCAAGATGCGCTGCGGTGGTACTTTGTAGAACGTCGCGATGCTCTGCACGGGACGGCCGCTGAGGTTCATGTAGGACTGCGGCTCGAGGAGCACGACGGCGCGCGAACGGTCGAGCGCGTAGCGCGCCTCGCCCTTGCGCAGCCAGTCGCGCACGCCCCACCGCTCCGCGAGCGCGTCGACGACCATGAAGCCGACGTTGTGGCGCGTGCGCGCGTACCGGGAGCCCGGATTCCCGAGCCCCGCGACGATCGACGGTTCCGGGATCGGTTACTCGCCCGTCGGAGCTTCGGTCGGCTGCACGTCCTCGTTGTCGGTCCCCGCGCCGACGCTCGCGCGCGAGATGCCGACGGTGATGACGACGGTCTCCGGCGGCGTGAGCAGCGTGAATCCCGACGGCAGCGGGACGTCGCCCGCGGTGACGTGCTCGTACAGGCCGAGGTTCGTCACGTCGACGGTGAGATGATCGGGCATCGACTGCGCGGGGCCTTTGACGTCGAGCGTGTGCGCGACGATTTCCATCACGCCGCCGGAGTCGCGCACGCCCGCGGGCGTTCCGCTCGTCGTCACCGGGACGGTCGAGGTGATCGACTCCCCGGAGGCGATGCGCTGGAAGTCGACGCTGAGCGGTTTGCGCGTGATCGGGTGCGTCTCGATCGAGCGCAGCAGCACGGAGTCCGGTGCGCCGCCGATCGTCGCGTCGACGACGTGGTGGCGGTTGCCGGAGAGGATCAGCTCGGTGAGCTCTTTCGCGTCGATCGTGATCGGCGTCGAGGTGCCGTGTCCGTAGACGACGCCGGGGATCTTCCCTTGCGCGCGCAGGCGGTGCGCGCCGGTCTTGCCGAGATCGGTGCGCGTTTCGAGGGTGACGGTGTTGAGCGTGTGTTTCGACATGATCTTCCTGAGTCAGACGGCGGCGGCGACGGGGATCTCGGTCTGCGCGCGCGCAGGTGGAGGTTGGTCGGGCGGCGGCTCCGCGTCCTCGGCGTTGAACAGCTCCGAGACCGAGCGGTTCGAGGTGATGCGCTTGATCGCGTCCGCGAGGATCTGCGCGATGGTGAGGTGCTCGACCTTCGGTGAGTCGACGGTGCGCGGGATCGTGTTCGTCACGATCACCTTGCTGATCTCCGACTTCTCGAACTGGGCGATCGCATCGCCGGCGAAGATGCCGTGCGTCGCGAGCGTGTAGACGTCGGTCGCGCCGCGCTTGCGCAGCGCTTCGGCCGCTTTCACCAGCGTCCCGCCGGGCGAGATCATGTCGGCGACCACGTCGGCGATCTTGCCCTCGACGTCGCCGACGATGTGCGTCACCTCGGAGACGTCCG
>DATAQE010000153.1:0-5774 GCA_036264835.1 Candidatus Elarobacter sp. | reverse complement strand
GCGCGCGGTCGCGTCCGGCGTGAGCCCGTCAACGGCGACGCGCACGGCGCACGCGAGGTACCGCGGGCGGCGCGCCGCGTGCAGCCGCGCGAGCGCGCCCGGCTCGCGCAGCAGCGGACGCGTCCCCGCCTGCGGTGCGGTGCGGCGCTCGCATGTCTCCACCGAGGCGTCGAGGAAGACGATCGTCCCGCTCGTCGCGATCGCGCGGCGGTTCGACTCGTCCTCGAGTGCGCCGCCGCCGAGCGCGACGACTGCGCCGCCGCGCTGCGCGATCGCGGCGATCGCGGTCCGTTCGCGCGCGCGGAACGCGGGCTCGCCTTCCTGTTCGACGATGCGCGTGATGCGGCGGCCTTCGACGGCCTCGATGGTCGCGTCGACGTCGACGCTGTCGAGCCCGCGCAGCGCGGCGAGCAGCGGCGCGACGGTCGACTTCCCCGCGCCCGGCGGGCCGCAGAGATAGACGTTATCGTTCACGAACGCTGCGTCCCCACGCCTCGACGCGCTCGCGCAGCTCGTCGAGCGAGTCGCCGCCGAACTTCTCGAGCACGGCGTCGGCGAGGACGAGCGCGAGCAGCGACTCGCCGATCACCGCCGCTGCGGGGACCGCGCACGTGTCGCTGCGCTCGACGTGCGCGCGCGTCGCCTCGCCGGTGCGCAGATCGACCGAGTCGAGCGGGCGCATCAGCGTCGCGATCGGTTTCATCGCGGCGCGCACGACGACGGGCTGGCCGGTCGTCATCCCGCCTTCGATCCCGCCCGCGCGGTTGCTGCGGTAACGCGTGAGCGATTCGCCGCCCGGCTCGTACTCGTCGTGCGCCTGCGAACCGCGCACGGCCGCCGCGCCGAAGCCGAGCCCGATCTCGACGCCCTTGATCGCGTTCAGCGACATGAACGCCTTCGCGACCTCGCCTTCGAGCCGGCGGTCCCACTGCGCGTACGAGCCGAGCGCGACCGGGACACCGTGCGCGACGACCTCGAAGACGCCGCCGAGCGAGTCGCCTGCGGCCTTCGCTTCCTCGATCTCGCGCACCATCGCTTGGGCGGCCTGCGCGTCGAGCGCGCGGACCGGCGAGGCGTCGATCTCGTCCGGCGCGACGTCGCGCCACGGCGAGGCGTCGACCGCGGCGCCGATCCGCACGACGCGGCTGGCGATCGTCACGCCGAGCTCCGCGAGCAGCGCGCGCGCGATCGTGCCGAGCGCGACGCGCATCGCGGTCTCGCGCGCGCTCGCGCGCTCGAGGACGTCGCGCAGATCGTCGCGCCCGTACTTGATCCCGCCGATGCGGTCGGCGTGGCCGGGCCGCGGGACGTGCACCTGCCGCGCGGCGGGCGCGTCGTTCTCCGGCGGGCCGACGCGCATGATCTCGGCCCAGCGCACGTGATCCTTGTTCTCGAGGATCAGCGCGATCGGACTGCCGATCGTGACGCCGCGCCGCACGCCGGCGGTGATGCGCACCTCGTCGGTCTCGATGTTCTGCCGGTTCCCGCGCCCGAACCCGAGTTTCCGCCGCCGCGCCTGCGCCAGCAGCATCTCCGCATCGAGCGCGAGCCCGCTCGGAATCCCCTCGATGATCCCGACCAGCGCCGGCCCGTGCGACTCGCCCGCCGTGAGAAACCGAAGCCGGCTCACGACCGCACCACCGGCGCCGCCTCGCCCAGCCACGACGTCATCCTGAGCTTGTCGAAGGATGGTGCGAAGCCGAACCACCGCTCCCACGTCGCAACCGCCTGCGCGAGAAACATCGCCGTCCCCGGCACCGTTTGCATGCCGCGTGCACGAGCGTCGCGCAAGAACGGCGTCTCTACGGGAATGTAGACGAGATCGAACGCCGTCGCACCGGACGGCGCGTTCTCCGGCAACAGCGATATCTGCGCCTGCCCTTGCATCCCGACCGGCGTCGCGTTCACGTACACGTCCGCGACCGGCACCTCGTCGAGCGCGCACACGCCCGCACCGAACTCTGCCGCAACCGCGGGCGCCCGACGCGAATCGCGGGCCGCGACGACGATCTCCGAAGCGCCGCCGCGCCGTGCGGCCTCCGCGACCGCACGCGCCGCGCCTCCAGCGCCGAGGATCGCCACCCGCGCGCCGCGCAACGCGACGCCGTGCTCCGCGAGCGCGCTCTCCACGCCCGCGACGTCGGTGTTGTCCGCGATCAACGTGTCACCGTCGCGCGTGAGCACGTTCGCCGCGCCGCACGCACGCGCGGCCGGCTCGACGCGGTCGGCGAGCGCGAGCGCGCGCTCCTTGTGCGGCAGCGTCACGTTGCAGCCGACGAACTCCGGCGTGGTCCGCCACCGAGCCAACGTCTCCGCCAGCTCCTCGGGCAGCACGTCGACCGCGACGTACTCCAACGCCACGCCGCTCGCCGCAGCGAACTGCGCGAACAGCGCCGGCGACCGGCTGTGCGCCACCGGATGCCCGATCACCGCTGCACGTCGCGTCACGCGACGTGCTCCAGCGCGCCGGCGAAGCCGGGGAACGAGACCGCTACGCAGTCGGGATCGTCGAGGCGCACGTCTACGCCCGCCGCGCGTCCCGCGACGGCGAACGCCATCGCGATGCGGTGGTCGCCCTTCGTCTCGATCGCGCCGGCGTGCAGCTTCGCCGGGCCGTGCACGGCGAATCCGTCCTCGAACGTCTCGACGTCGATCCCGAGCGCCCGCGCCGCTCGGGCGAACGTCTCGATGCGGTCGGACTCTTTCACGCGCAACTCGGACGCGCCGCTCACGACGGTCGTTCCGCGCGCGAACGCGCCGAGCACCCCGACCAGCGGCAACTCGTCGATCAGCCCCGGCACCTCGGCCGGCTCGACCGTGATCGCGCTCAGCGCCGCGCCGCGCACGGCGATCCGGCCGCGCGGCTCGTGCGCGAACCCGGCCGGCGTGACGTCGACCTCCGCGCCGAAGCGCCGCAGCACGTCGAGAAAGGCCGTCCGCGTCGGATTCAGGCCGACGTCGTCGACGACCGCACGCGCACCGGGCACGACCGCGGCCGCAGCGAGCAGAAACGCCGCGCTCGACACGTCGCCCGGCACGTCGAAGTCCGCCGCGCGCGGAACCTGCGGCCCGTCGACGACGATCGTCTCACCGTCACTCTCGCACTGCACGCCGAACGCGAGGAACAGCCGCTCGGTGTGATCGCGCGTCGCGAGCTGCCCGCGCAGCCGCGTCATCCCGTGCGCGTTCAGCGCGGCGAACAGCACCGCCGACTTCACTTGCGCGCTCGGCACGACGATCTCTACCTCGGCGCCGCTCGACTCACCGTTCCCGCGCACGACGAACGGCGCGGTCCCGCCCGGCGCGAGCGCGATCTCCGCGCCGAACGCTTCGAGCGGCGCCGCGATGCGCCGCATCGGCCGCGCGCGCAGCGAACCGTCGCCGTCCAGCGTCACCGCGAGCGCGCGCGTCGCGAGAACCCCGGCCAGCAGCCGGATCGTCGTTCCGCTGTTCCCGCAGTCGATAGGCGTGTCCGGCGCAACCAGCGCGCCGCCGCTGCCGCGCACCACGAGCTCATGGCCGTCCTCGTCGATCCGCACGCCGAGCGCGCGCAGCGCGCGCTGCGTCGAGCGCACGTCGAGCCCGGCCGGCACGTTGCGCAGCCGCGAGTCCCCGCGCGCCAGCGCCGCGAGCAGCAGCACGCGGTGCGCGATCGACTTGTCGCCGGGGACGGTGAGCGGCGGGATCGTGGCGGTCATCTCCGGCGAGAGGTCCGCGCTGCGGCGTCCCGCTTCCCGTCTTGTCAACCAGCCGTCGGGAAGAACTCGACGGACCCGTGCTCGAGGCTGTACCGGGCCGCGAGCACCTGAAGGGCGCCGGCCGCGATCCGGGGCCGCAGCACGGGGCTCATCGCGAGCGTACGGGCCGTCGCCTTCGCGTTGGCGACGATCGTGCGGTCGAGCCAGTCTTCCGGAGTGCCGTTTTGCGCGCGCCGCGCTGCCGGGAGGATCGGCCGCACGACCGCGGCGACGCTGTCGTGAGGGAGCACGCCCGTCGTGACGGCGTCGATCGTCGCCTGGCACGCGCCGCAGTTCTGGTGCCCGAGCACGACGACCAGCGGCGTATGGAAGTGGGCGATCGCGTATTCGATCGAGCCGGTCAAGCTGTCGTCGCCGGTGTTCCCGGCGGTGCGGCAGACGAACAGATCGCCCAGGCCCTGGTCGAAGACGATCTCCGGAGGCACCCGCGAGTCGGCACATGAGACGAATGCGGCGAACGGCTTCTGGCACCCGATCAGCGAGCGCCGGCGCGCGGGCGTCTGATCCGGGTGCAGCATCGGTGGCTGCACGAACCGGCGGTTTCCGGCCCGCAGCAGCTCCAGCGCGTGCTCCGGCGTCTCGGCCTTTCCCCGGCATTCCGGGTCGGCGAGCGAGGCGGCGCCGGCGGCGCGGCGCGGGATGGCGGCGAAGGCCGCCGCGGCGGTCAGGAACGCGGAGCGCGATTGGCGCATGGTCACCTCTCTGCACGGGATGGTTCCCAGCAAGAGCAAGCGTCCCCTCGTTATCGCGCTCGGGAGAGGTCGAGGACGACGATCGCGCGGCGGTCGGCGTTCTGCAGGCGCTTCACGGTCGAGATCGCCGCGCCGACGGGGCTGTGCCGGTCGAGCATCTCGGTGACGGTGTAGCCGAAGTTCTGCTTCGCCTGCTGATCCATCGGGCCGCGCAGCATGCCGGGGACCGACGAGTAGTTCTCGATCAGCGTGAACATCGGCCCGAGCGCCGCCCGCACCTCGCGCGGATCCGCGACGATCACGTACACCGACCGGCTCCCGTCGGCGCTGTCGAGCTCGATCGCGTTGTCGAGGCTGCCGTTGTTCGACGACCCGCTCCACGACGAATCGCGCGACGAACGGCCCCTGCGAACGGAGCGGTGGAGGCCGAGCGGCGGCCGCGCTTCGAGCGCGCGCACCCAGCCGGAGAGGCGCTGCAGCGAAGCGCGGTTCTCGGCGATCACCTCGTTGCCGTGGAAGTCCGGCGGGAGATCGGCGTGCGGATCGCTCGCGTGCATCGCAACGCGCATCTGCTTCGAGCTGATCGGGACAACGGTCGCCACGACGCTGCTCGGGTAGAGCGGGAAATCGCTCGGATTCCGCACCGGCCCGCGGTGAACCGGCGCTGCTTCGTTCTTCTCGGCGTGCTGACCGCCGCCGCCGCACGCGCACAAGAGCGCGCCGGCGACGGCGGCCGCGAGGATCGTGGACCGGCGAACGCGGCTCACGCCGCGGTCGTGCGCGCTCCCACCGCGTCCTTGGCGAGCGAGGTGAGGCGGGCGAACGCCGCCGCGTCGTGCACCGCGAGATCCGCGAGCGCCTTGCGGTTCACCGCGACGCCCGACTTCTTCAGGCCGGCCATCAGCTTCGAGTAGCTCAAGCCTTCTCGCCGGGCCGCCGCGTTGATGCGGGCGATCCAGAGCGAGCGGAAGTCGCGCTTGCGGACGCGGCGGTCACGGAACGCGTAGTCCAGCGAGTGCAGCAGCGCTTCGTTGGCGACGCGGTAGTTGCGGCGGCGCGCGGCGCGGAAGCCCTTGACGAGCTTCATCACCTTGCGGCGGTGCTTGATCTTGTTGAGACCGCGCTTGATACGAGCCATGTGTCAGTCTCCTCTTAGAGCAAGTACGGGATCATCGGCGCGAAACGCTTCAGATCGCCCTTGAAGGTGGGCTGGTCGCGGCGGAAATTGCGCTTCCGCTTGCGCGACTTCTTGCTGAGGATGTGACCGCAGCCGTCGAACTGGTGGCGGTGCATGACCTTGCCGGTGGCGGTCACTTTCACGCGC
>DATAQE010000138.1:0-3915 GCA_036264835.1 Candidatus Elarobacter sp. | reverse complement strand
GCTCTTCTCCGTCGGCTGGTGACCCGGGCGCAACAGGAACAACGATGACCACCCACTACGACCGCGAAACTCTGATCGACTACCTCCACGGCGAGCTGGACCCCGGCTCGGACGCCGCCGTTTTGGCGCACCTCGAAAGCTGCACCGCCTGCTCGGCGGTCTCGGACGAAGAGGCCGCCGTCGGCGAGGCGCTGCGCGCCGCCGCGCGCGCCGGAGAGCTCGAGTTCCCGTCGATGGTGAAGGCCCGGGTGTGGGATGCCGTGCGCCGCGAGCAGCCCTCGTGGCTCGAGCGCCTGCGCCCCTGGGGCCCGCGGCTCGCGGTCCCGGTCGCCGCGGTGATCGCGCTGGCCGCCTATCTCGGCGGGCCCGTGTGGCGGAATCCGGCGCAGCCGGCCGGGATCGAGGCGGCGTACTTCCTCGACGAGCACAACGCCGAGCTCCAGCAGAACCCGTTCGGACCGGGCGCCACGCCGACCATCTACACGAACGACGTGCAGGGCCGCTCGTCGTCCGCCGCTTCGTACATCGATACCGCCGACGCCGCGACTCTCGACGACGCCAGCGGTGCGTTCAACTAGGCTCGCGGCCGCCGCGCTCGCGCTGCTCGCGCTCGGGACCGGCGTCCCGGGCGCCCGCGCCGCCACGCCGCAGCCCGGCGCCGCCCCGCCCGTTCGGATGCCGAACCTGCGCGCCGGCAACGTCCCGGCGCCGCCGCCCTCGGCGGACGGGCGGCCGCTGCTCGTCGCAGCGGCGGCTGCGCCGAAGCACGTCTCGTTCGTCGGGCAGCTCTCGTCGATCCGCAGCGGGCAGACCCGCTCGGACGCGGTCGTCTCGAAGGTCGAGCACCGCGCGCCCGACCAGACGCGGCGCACCTACCTCACGCCGCACGTCCTCTACGGCCAGTTCGTGATCACGCGCGGCGCGATGTCGTGGGACGTCGATCCCGCCAACAAGCGCGTGGTCGTGAGCGAGAACAAAGCCGCGGTCGACCCGGTCGCGGTCGTCGACGACATCGCGCTGGTCGACGGGAACTACCGCGCGGTGAAGTCCGCGACCGACACGGTCGCCGACCGCAAGACCGACGTCATCGATCTCGTGAGCCGCTACACCGGCGAACGGACGCTGCGGCTGTGGATCGACACGCAGACGCACGTCGTGCTCGCGAAAGAGGCGTACCACAGCGACGGTTCGCTGGCGTGGCGGAC
The DNA here is from genome assembly GCA_036264835.1 of Candidatus Elarobacter sp. Classification (GTDB taxonomy): domain Bacteria; phylum Vulcanimicrobiota; class Vulcanimicrobiia; order Vulcanimicrobiales; family Vulcanimicrobiaceae; genus Vulcanimicrobium. The sequence continues at coordinate 2,710 of DATAQE010000138.1, read as the reverse complement.
GCGCTACGACGACATTCGCTTCACCGACGCGATCCCCGAGACGATCTTCACCGCCTCGATGCCGCAGGGCTACGCCACGGTGAAGGGCCGCTCGTACGCGCAGCCGGTCACCAACCCGAACGCGATGCCGAACCCCGGCTTTACGCCGATCACCCCGAAATATCTCCCCGAAGGATTCACCATCGTCGGCTCCGCCGTGACCGACGTGAAGGGCGTGCGCAACCTGCACCTCATCTACTCCGACGGGATCCGCAACCTCTCGCTGTTCGAGAACGCGACGAACCGCGCGATCGACTTCACCGGGATGAAGCCGCACGTTACGCGGTTCGAGGACCACGACGCGCAGTACGTCCGCGACGGCCCGACGACGCTGCTCGCGTGGCGCGAGCACGGGCTCGCGTTCGCGCTGGTCGGCGACCTCGACCTCAAAGAGCTCTCCCAGATCGCGACGTCAGTAGTCCCCTAGACGGATTCCGCCGCGCGCGTGATGGGCGGGCGTGGCACTCTCGCTCTCGTCCGTTCCGCGCGTCCTCGCGCAGGTCGCCGGCGCGCACGACGTCGCGTTCGGCGCGTACTTTCTCCAGCCGCACAGCGCGGCGACCGGCGCGCTGCTCGAGGCGGCTCGGCGCGGCGCGCACGTCTCGGTGACGCTGCAGGCCGATCCGTACCGGAACCCCTACGGCGCGCGGGCGAACGCCGCGGTCGCGCGCGAGCTGCGCGCCTCCGGCGCGGACGTGAGGCTGCTGCCGAGCGACGCGACGCCGTTCCATCTGAAGGCGGCGGTCTGTGACGGCGTCGCGTTCGTCGACGACCGGAACTGGACGAAGCGCGGCCCGGAGATCGTCCTCGCCGACGACGACCCGCGCGACGTCGCGCTCGTGCGCGACGCGCTCACGCGTGCAGGCGCGGCCGATGCGGCGAGCGCTGCAGCCGCGGCCGGCGCGGGGCTCGCCGTGCGCAAGGACGAGGCGCTGCGGCGCGAGCTGCAGCTCGTCGAGCACGCGGGCGCGACGCCGGTGATCGTCGAGACGGAGCGCGTCGCGACCTCACCGCTCACGCGCGCGCTGCAGCGGCGCGCGGCGAACGGCGACCCGACGACGCTGATCGTCGGCCGCGCGAGCCGGCGTTCGCGCACCGAAGCGAAGGCGCTCGCCGACCTGAAGCGCGACGGCGTCGACGTGCGCGTGGGCGGCACGAACGAGAAGCTCGCGCTCGCCGGCGACACGGCGTGGATCGGATCGGTGAACGCGACCGGCGTCGCGGGGCGAAACGCCGGTCAGCTCGAGTGGGGGACGATCACGCGCGACCCCGCGCTCGTCGCGACCGTGCGCGCGTCGCTCGCGCGCGACGCCGCGTGAGCGCGCGAGCCGCTAGGTTCCCGTGCCCGAGAGCGTCGCGTTTATCGCCTTCACGAGCTGCGCCTCGGTGACTTCACCCTCTTGCTGGAACGTGATCTTCTTGTTCTTGTCGATCAGGTGGATGGAGGGGAACCCGCTGTGCAGGTACAGCCCGGCGACGGTGAGGTTCTGGTCGAACGCGATCGGGTACTTCGTCTGGAACTGCGCGGCGAAGGCGTTCACGTTGGCCTGAGACTCCGGGCCGTTGTGCTCGTAGTCGACCGCGTCGCCGCTGACCGCGACGATCGCGAGCTTCCCGGCGTACTTCGTCGAGAGATCGTTCAGGATCGGGGCCTCGCGCTGGCAGTGCGGGCACCACGGCGCGAACACCTCGAGCAGCACCGGCGTGTTCACGGCCGCGAGGTCGAACGGCCCGGCGTTCGTCGTGATCTTGAACTCCGGCGCGGTGTCGCCGACCTTGAGGTTCGCCTGCCCGACCGCCTTCGTCGCGTTCTCCGGCACGACTTGATTGCGCGAGGCGAGCCCCACGAAGACGACGATCGCGATGACGATGATCGCGATCACCGCGTACACGATCGTGCGCGGAGTGATCAGGGGTGCCTTTGCCTTCGCGGCGCTGCGGCTCATGACGATTGGCCTCTTTCGGCGGGGAGAGCATTGATCCGGTGGTCGAGCGCGAGCGCGCCCGGCGGGCGCAGCGCGACCGCGAGCGCCAGCACGATGAAGATGGCGTCGCGCGCGACCTCGCCCCAGCTCGTGACGCTCGCGTCGTTGGGGCCGAAGCAGCCGCACGAGACCGACATCCCGCGCACGACCGCCGAGGCGATCGCGAGATCGAAGACCGCGAAGACCGCGACTGCGATCCACCCGGCGGTGCGCGTGAACAACCCGAGCACGAGGCACGCGCCGAGCAGGATCTCGAGCAGCGGCAGCCCGAGCGCCATCGGCGCGATCACCGCCGCCGGCACGAGCCGGAAGCCCGCGATCTCGACCGCGAACTCGGCGGCGTGCCCGACCTTCGCCGCGCCGGCGACGAGGAAGATCCCGCCGAGCACGACGCGCAGCACCAGCACGGCGATCGGAACGATGCGCTCGCGGCTCACCGGACCGCTCCGCAGCGCGCGGCCTCTTCGATCTCGCGGACCAGCGCGCGCTGCGCGGGCGGTATCGCGCCGACCTCGGTGCGCTCGACCTCGGCGTTCTCCTCGAACCCCGCGATCGTGTCGGCGACGCAGCTCGCGAGCGTCTGCGGATCGTAGCCGCCTTCGAGCACGAACACCGCGCGCCCGCCGCAATACGTGTCGGCGATCTCGCGGACGAGCCGCCCCATCCGCCGCGCGAACCCCGGATCG